>JAEUUB010000239.1 GCA_016787745.1 Cyclobacteriaceae bacterium | reverse complement strand
GCGCTGGTGTTTGATAAGACCGGTACGCTTACGCTTGGTAAATTTAGTGTGGTGAGGTTCGATTCATTAAGTGAATCGTATAATCGTGATGAAGTTCTTGCTATTGCCGCAGCACTTGAACAGAACTCCGAACATCCCATTGCAACCGGCATTGTAGAAAAAGCGAAGGAACTTAAACTTTCGTTGCCTGCTATTAGTGAGTTCAATGCAATCACAGGAAAAGGCATACAAGCCATGTGGAGTGGAAAGCAAGTGAAGGTAGTAAGCCCGGGATATTTAAAGGAGAAAAATTTATACATTCAACTCCCATCATCAAGCGTGGCGGAAACAGTTGTATATGTTTTGATAGAAAGCAAAGTAGCTGGTGTGATTGCATTAGCGGATGAAATCAGAAAGGAATCACCTGACGCAATTAACACACTCCGCGCAAATGGCATCAAAACACTTTTGCTCACAGGCGATAACAAAGAAGTGGCCAGGAAGGTGAGTGAATCGCTGGGTATGGATGGCTTTATGGCCGAAGTACTTCCACATCAAAAGCTGGAAAAGATTAAAGAACTTCAGGAGAAAGGTGAATTTGTAGCCATGACGGGTGATGGCGTGAATGATGCGCCTGCACTCGCGCAAGCCAACATCGGCATTGCAGTAGGCTCTGGTTCTGACATTGCTGCCGAAACAGCTGGTATTGTTTTGGTGAACAGCAACCCGAAAGATGTGGTGAATCTTATTTTGTTTGGAAAAGCCACGTACAGGAAAATGATTCAGAACCTTGCGTGGGCAACTGGCTACAATGTGATTGCCCTGCCATTGGCAGCGGGCGTGTTGTACAACTTCGGAGTCATGCTCAGTCCTGCGATGGGTGCCGTATTAATGAGCGTAAGTACCGTGGTTGTTGCTATTAATGCTCGGATGTTGAAGGTTTAAAAAGATCTTAAGTGAAGCACATCCAAATTTTTGAAGACCATGCCACCTTCATTAGTCCAGCTATTCATACGGATCAGCACAGGCACCATGCCCTTGAAATAATTGTCAGTATAGATGGAGTAATACAAATTGAAGATGGCTTTGGCAACGCCTTAGCTTCGCAAGTTGTATTAGTATTGCCTGATCAACTCCATCAAACTACAACCACTGGCGAAGCAGCCTTTATTTTTATTGAGCCAGAGTCTGAGTTGGCAAAGACAATGCTCACCACATTTAAGCCCGCTCAATCCGTTCAATCTATTGAAGGCAGAATGTCAGAAGCGGATAGAAAAGTATTTACTTCCGGTAGCATACCCAAAGCGCTGTCAAAAGTAATCAACTCTGTCAACTTGATTGACGACCGCATTCAAAGGGTTACAGACTTTATTCGTTCGCATATAACCACACATGAGTTTAACCTGGAAATGTTGGCCGGGATAGCCTGCCTCTCAACCAGTCGCTTCACTCATTTATTCAAAGATCGGGTCGGTATCCCGATACGTCCTTTCATTCTTTGGTGCCGCATGCGCGTGGCCATTACCTCAGTGCTTGCAGGTATGACACTTACCCAGGCCGCACACGAAGCTGGTTTTTCTGACACCGCCCATCTGAGCCGCACTTTCATGGATATGTTCGGGGTTAACCCCTCTGCGGTTTTGAAATAATAGCCAGTTTATTCAAGCTTAGGAATTTTTTTCTGGGGACTTTGCAAAAAAATTCTTTGCCTATGAAAACAATTTTCCAGTATTCAATATACCCGGTGTTTATGCTGTCTGCTTCTTTCTTATTGATCCGGTTGATGGAAAACGGCACCAATCAATATCTCGCCACCGTGCCTATAATTGCATCATTCGGTTTAGTAGCACTACTGCTCGAACGCTGGTTGCCGTTCGAAAAAAATTGGGTGAACGGAGATGATTGGAACCTCGACTTTACGTACTACGTCATCAATTATCTCATTAAAGTTTCTGCCCAATTTGCACTTATCTGGCTTGCCGTTTGGATACCCTTTCCACAATGGTTCCCTGCTACGTTACCTTTCTGGATGCAGGTATTATTGGCCCTCATCATTATCGACTTCTTTTTGTTCGTTGTTCACTGGCAAAGTCACCGATATGAGTGGTTGTGGAGACTCCATTCTATCCATCACAGTTCAGAACGCCTGTATTTTCTGAATGGCGAAAAACGGCACGCCCTGCATCAGATTCTGGAAGGCGGCCCGGGGATTATATTATGTCTTGCAATAGGTACGCCTCAGGCGGTAGTGGTTGCCGCGCTGGCTATTCTTGCCATCAATATGATGATGCAGCACACCAATTTAAATTATAAGGCTGGCGTTCTCAAGAAGTTCTTTTGCGTAGCTGAACTCCATCGTTGGCACCACCGTGCAGATTACAAAGATGCGCAAGTAAATTATGGCGCATGGTTAACTGTATGGGATCATATTTTTAAGACAGCGTACGACAATCCAAAAATTTATGAATCCAAGGGCATTGGTGAAATTGGTATTAAGGAAGAACCAAATTTTCCCAAATCATACTGGAAACAGTTTTTATATCCATTCAAGTGAATATGATGTACTCACTTTTGAAGCAGATCAAATAAGGTGTCGATTATCTTCCGGATTACATTAGTGGCGACTCCTTATTTGATCAGCTTCTTTAAACCTCGTGATATTGAATGCCATTTGATAAACTCCAAGAGCTTTGGAAAGACTTTGATTTTACTATGCTCAACGTTACAGACCATTTCACCACCAAGCCAAAGGTAGGCCTGTTGCGCAACCTTTGTAAAGGGTAATACGAGTGACGATCGTTCTTTTATTTCTTCATGGAATCGTCACCCTTGACAAAGGCCGCGCAACAAGCGCAATTGGCGGCTTGTCGGAAAAAATGGTTGGGTGTGTTCTACTTCCTAACCTCGATCAAGCACAA
>JAEUUB010000216.1 GCA_016787745.1 Cyclobacteriaceae bacterium | reverse complement strand
ATTCCTACAACTAGTTTTCTCATAGATATCTATAATTCAAGGCTAAGGTATGAAAAAGTACACGTTGCCAATCAATTTATACTATTCAGATTATTTGGAATCTACCGGTTGTATCTTATTTTGCAAATTCTTAAACCTACCCATCCCCAAAATTATCTTGTGAAAAAGATCTTTGCTGAACTACTCACCATAGGTGACGAAATTTTATACGGTCAAATTGTAGACACGAATAGCCAATGGATGAGTGTAGAGTTGGACAAGATTGGCATTAAGGTTATTCGCAAAACCACAGTAGGCGACTTAGAAGAAGAAATTCTAACGGCTCTTGACGAAGCGGAAAAACGAGCCGATGTAATTCTTATTACAGGGGGTCTTGGTCCTACTTCCGATGATTTGACCAAACCCTGTTTGGCAAAATTTTTTAACTGCGAATTAAAGATTCACGAGGAAGCGTTGGCGGAAGTTACCGAGTTTTTTAAAAGTCGGGGCCGCGAGCTTACAGAACTTAACCGCTTGCAAGCTTCTTTACCGACAGCTTGCGAAAAAATTACAAATCCTGTTGGAACCGCCCCCGGCATGTATTTCGATAGGGGAAACAAAGTATTCATGTCGATGCCTGGAGTACCGCACGAAATGAAAAAAATGATGACGGATCATGTACTCCTGCGCTTGAAGAAAAAATATACATTACCGATTATTCACCACACCCTAATTCGCACTATTGGTTTAGGTGAGTCCTTTCTTGCTGAAAAAATCAGTGATTGGGAAAAGGCATTACCCGATCATATTAAACTTGCCTACTTGCCAAGCTTGGGCGAAGTAAAGCTTCGGCTAACCGGATTTGGTGACTCGTTAGAAAAATTACAGGAAGAAACTTCCGAATGCATTGAAAAATTAAACTTCCATATTGGCCAGAACATTTATGGATATGGAGAAGAACCCATTGAAGTGGTAATTGGAAACACTCTACGAAAAAAGAATCTTACCCTGGCCATTGCCGAAAGTTGCACGGGTGGATATTTATCGCACCTTATTACCAGCGTGCCTGGCAGTTCAGATTATTTTTTGGGGGCTATGATCCCATATGCTTATGAAATTAAAATGCGACAACTGGGTGTAAAACCCGAAACGTTAGAAAAATACGGAGCTGTAAGCGAGCCTACCATTATTGAAATGGCAAACATCGTTCGTGCCAAATTTAACACCAACATTGGTATAGCCACCAGCGGTATTGCGGGGCCAGGGGGTGCCACCCCTGACAAACCGGTGGGCACTGTTTGGATTGCCTACTCTGACAAACACCACACCGTCACTAAAAAATTGCAATTATCAAAAGACCGGTTAATCAATATCCGGATGGCTTCTATGGCGGTGTTAAATCTTATCCGACAAAGTTTGCCGCAATAAAGTTACCTTGTAGAATCCGTTGGAAGGCAATTTTTAGATATCTTGGTTACTCCTACATGGAAGAGCGTTGGCAATGCCTCCAATCCAAGCGATAATTGTCCTACAAATTCTCTATTGAAGTTCTTTCAAATTATTGCCTCCAAATTTTTCTGGTACTTTAAATAAATGATTGGCAATCGTTTGCATGACTTCCGTCATACTTTACAACCTGGTAAATACTCATCTTATGGTTATTAAACCCGTTCGCCATGAGCAACTTCATCCCGAAAAAAAATCACTTCTCGGTAGAACCAGCACGATCTCACTTATTGAGTCAACTATGGCAACAGCAAACGGAAGAAAAATACATTTCAAAAAGCATACTAGAGAAACTGGCGCAACAACATCACCTTTCTGAGATTGAAATTGAAGGCGTTGCCTCGTTTTATCATTTCTTCCATAAGCGATCTTCGGGCAAACACACTATTTATTTAAACAATAGCATTATCGCTGAACTAAAAGGATATGAAAGAATAAAAGAATCATTTGAACGTGAAACTGGCGCGCGCATGGGATCCGTGGATCAATCGGGTACTTTCGGCCTCTTTGAAACCCCCTGTATTGGACTAAGTGATCAGGAACCGGCCGCACTTATCGATTTCTATCCATTCACAAACTTAAATGCGCTTAAGGTTAAGGAGATCATTCAAAAACTAAAACAAGGAAGATTACCATCAGAGATCTGCGACCAACCCCTTGACCATATTCGGTATACACCCACTAATAACCGTACAATTTTTTTTGCTCCCTATCAACGTGGGCAGGCCATTGCTAAACTGAGCGAGTTAGGCTCCGAGGGAGTGATTGAGCAACTGCGCATATCAGAACTTGCTGGTCGCGGAGGAGCATTTTTTCCCACAGGCAAAAAATGGGAAGCCTGCAGGACATTTAAAGACACACCAAAATTTGTTGTTTGTAATGCCGATGAAGGTGAACCTGGAACCTTCAAAGATCGGGTTCTATTAAATAATCAACCAGGATCTGTTCTGGAAGGAATGATCGTTGCGGGTTTTACCGTAGGGGCCCAGTACGGAATTATTTATTTACGAGGGGAGTATCGATGGCTGGCAGAAAAAATTGAAAGGGAAATTGATGCCTTTCGTACTCAGGGTTTATTGGGCAACAACGCGGGTGGAATCAAAAATTTTAATTTTGACATCCGCATAGAGCTGGGCGCTGGTGCTTATGTGTGTGGCGAAGAAACGGCTTTGCTGGAATCAATAGAAGGCAAGCGCGGGGAACCTCGTACAAAATGGTTTTATCCTGTACAAAAGGGATATCTGCAATTACCCACCGTTGTAAATAATGTGGAAACCTTTGCCGCGGTTACCCGATTACTTTCTATCGGCACATTTGAATACCTCAGGCGTGGAATTCCAGGTTCACCCGGCACCAAGCTCATTAGTCTTTCGGGCGACTGCAAGCTTCCAGGCCTTTATGAAATTGAATGGGGTATGACGGTCGCTGAATTGCTCGATTTGTGCGGAGCGGAAGACCCCTACTTTATTCAGGTAAGTGGCCCCTCTGGCGAAAGTATTTCTATAAAAGAAAAGTACAGACGCATTTCTATGTTGGATTTGCTAGCACAAAAAGACATTCGATGCGGAGGTTCATTCATGATCTTTAACAGCAGTCGCGACATTGTTGATATTTTGATAAACTTCTCTTCCTTCTTCAAACATGAATCGTGCGGAGCGTGTACCCCATGCCGTGCCGGTAATTTTATAATTGAACGAAAGCTTGAGCGCTTACAAAATGGACTCGCTGACAGTAATGATTTGGAAGAACTTAAGAGTTGGAGTGCTATTATGAAAGCAACCAGCCGTTGTGGCCTTGGTAAGACCGCGAGCAATTCCATTATTCAATCCCTCGAAAAGTTTGACGACTATTTCGCAACCCGTTTTGCCTCCGCCACCAATAGCACCTACCGGCAATTTGATCATCATGCCGCTATAACACAATACGAACACTATAAACCTTGATACCATGGCAACCTGCACATTCTGGATAGATGGTAAAAAATATGAAGCCGAAGAAGGAAGCAACCTTGTTGATGCTGCCAAAGCCAACGGCATTTTTATTCCTTCTTTATGCTATTTCAAACATATCGATCCCCCTCTGGGAACCTGCCGCACGTGTACCTGTAAGATAAACGGAAGACATAATCCGGCCTGTACAGAAACCATCCACGAAGGTTTAAAGGTAGAAGTGAACACCCCGGAATTAACGGATATGCGTAAGGCATTAATCGAAATGATGTTTGCCGAAGGAAATCACTTTTGTCCTGCTTGCGAAAAGAGCGGGAATTGCGATTTACAACACATGGGTTACGAATTAGGAATCTCAACCACACGATTCCCCCACTTGTTTAAAGACCGGCTCATTGACTATCAGCCCAAAAGAATGGTGATGGAACACAACCGGTGTATAAAATGCAGAAGATGTGTAGAGGAAGTGTTTACAGCCGATGGCAAGCGGGTGTTTATGTATGTAAACCGGGGAAATGAAACTCTGGTAGGAGTTGATTACGAACAAGAAGCAAGGCTGACTGAAAAGGAAGCCGAAAATGTTATGCAACTATGCCCAACGGGTGCCATTATTGTGCGAGGCAAAAGTTTAACAAAACCGTTTGGTGACAGGGCTTTCGATCTCGAATCAACCCAAAAACATTTTCGCCACACCATTGCCGAAAAACCCAAAGTGGTAAATTTTGAAAAGAAAACCATTGCTACAGTGTCATTGGCTGGGTGCTTTGGTTGCCATATGTCTATGCTGGATATAGATACTGATTTGTTAGATGTGGTTGAATTGGTATCCTTTAATAAATCGCCACTTACCGACATTAAAACATTTACCCAACGTTGTCATTTGGGTTTGGTAGAAGGGGGTTGTTGCAATGATGAGAATGTAGAAACACTGAAAAAATTCAGAGAGATGTGCGACATTCTGGTGGTGATGGGTGAGTGTGCCGTATGGGGTGGTTTACCTGCCATGCGCAATACCATTCCCCTGGGCGAATGTTTGGAAGAAGCATATCTAAACAGTGTAACAAGCGAACCGGGCGAAAATACTGTACCCTACCACGAAGATTTACCAAAAATTCTGGATCGGGTATATGGCTGTAACGAAATTGTAAAGGTAGACTATACGATTCCAGGATGCCCTCCATCACCCAATCACATCTGGAAAGTGGTAAAAAGTTTACTGTGGGGCGAAGATTATTCACTTTTATACTCAGAGTTTAAATATGATTAATACTATGAAAAAGAAAATAACCATCGATCCGGTGACACGTGTAGAAGGACACGGACGAGTAACCATACACCTTGATGAATACGGAAACGTAGAGGATTCCTTTTTTCATATTGTTGAGTTCCGGGGATTCGAACGCTTTATTCAAGGTCATCCATACTGGGAAGCGCCCGTATTGGTACAACGGCTTTGTGGCATTTGTCCTGTGAGTCATCATCTCGCAGCAGCAAAAGCAATTGATCAGTTAGTAGGTATTGATCCTGAAGATTTAAGCCCGGCCGCATCGAAACTCCGGAGATTAATGCACTACGGACAAATTTTCCAATCGCACGCTTTGCACTTTTTCTACCTCGCCTCCCCCGATTTACTTTTTGGCATGGATGCCCCTGTTGAAAAAAGAAATGTGATAGCTGTGGCCATTGAAAATAAAGAGTTGGCCAAGAAAGGTATTTTAATGCGAAAATTTGGTCAGGAAATTATTAAGGCTATTGCCGGGAAAAAAATTCACGGAGTGTCTGCTGTACCGGGTGGGATGCACAAAACATTTGATCCAAAAGAAAGAGAATATTTTTTATCCGGAAAAGATATTCCCAATATCAAAACAATGATCGAGTGGTCGCTGGAAATTCTAGAGTTCATAAAAAACTACCATAAAAAAAACCGAGCCTTGCTGGATACATTTGCAGCATTCCCTTCGGGTCATTTAGGAATGGTGGATACCCAAGGAAGGATGGAATTATATCATGGAAAATTACGTGCAATTGATAGCGCGGGAAAAATAACATTGCCGGATGTTACCACGGATGATTATCAAAAATATTTTTTGGAAGGCGTAGAACGGTGGTCATACATGAAGTTTCCTTACCTGAAGGAAATGGGGCGTGAAAAAGGTTGGAACCGGGTGGGTCCACTTGCCCGAATTAATATCTGCCAATCCATTTCAACTCCGCTGGCTGAAAAAGAACGACAAGCGTTTTTTGAATTTACAGGTAAAAACGTGAACAATAGTACGCTTTACTCACACTGGGCCCGGCTCATTGAAATTTTACATTGTGCCGAAATGATGAATGACCTTTTACTGGATGATGAAATTATGAGTTCCGATCTGGTCCGTGAAGGAAAAACCAGGCTGGAAGGGATTGGCATTATTGAAGCACCGCGGGGTACACTTACACATCATTATCAGGTAAATGATAAAGGAATGATAACCCGGTGCAATCTGATCGTTTCCACCACCCATAATAATGAGGCAATGAACCGAGCCGTTCGCTGGGTAGCAAATAATGTGATTAGCCAGAAAGGTACAATTACTGACGGAATGCTGAATCAGGTAGAAGTGGCTATTCGCGCCTATGATCCGTGCCTGAGTTGCGCCACCCAGGCCCTGGGGCAAATGCCCTTACGAGTAGAATTACTAAACCATAAAGGAGAACTGATTGAAGAGCGTATTAAAAATGGGTAACCGAATTCTGATGATTGGCATTGGTAACCATGGGCGCAGTGATGATGCGTTGGGGTGGAAGTTTGTTGAAAAATTCTCTAAACACGAAGACCTTTTTGATATTGAATACCGATACCAATTGCAGATTGAAGATGCCTTGCTAATCACAGAGTATAAAGTAGTAATTTTTGTAGATGCTGCTCATACAACGTATGATGGTGGTTATTCTCTTTACAAGTGCATTCCTGCCCGTACAGACCAGTTTACATCTCATGCCCTTAACCCCGAAACTATTTTGTGGCTTGCCAACGATTTGTTCAGCCAATCTCCGGAAGCTTATGTGATGGCCATTTCAGGAATTAATTGGGAATTACATCAAGGCATTACTGATACTGCCCAAAAGAATTTTGAGCAAGCGGTTTCCTTCTTTAAGAACTGGCTAACAAAAAAGGACTTACCTCACCAGAACTAACTTGTTGATCACAGGGAAG
>JAEUUB010000204.1 GCA_016787745.1 Cyclobacteriaceae bacterium | reverse complement strand
CATACCTCTACCAAATCCAAAAGCGTTTACCGTGTTTACGTCAGCTGACGGTTTTACTTGCTGTGTTCAGAGCATGTATCAGGATAAGTCCGGGAATATGTGGTGGGGTACAGGCCAGGGTCTTTTTCGGTTTAACGGCACTCGGTTTTATCAGGTTAAACAGAATGGCCCATGGTAGTTCCTACAAAAACGGAGAGTGAAAAACACACAATTCATTTGGGGATTTAGTGTGCATTTATGAATGAATTCAGATTAACTTTTAGATTTGAGAATGCGAGACAATTGGTGTTGGTTATTTAAGTTTGTTTATAAGAGAGTTAAATACCCTGGGAACAATCGGGGTTGGAAAGCAGGCGGATCCACTTCGATAAAAATCTCATTAAAAATAAAATATGCTTACTTCTATCAATCCAAAATTACCCATGCGCAATAAAAATGTTACGCGCGATTTTTATATAAAGAGATTAGGCTTTGCCAATTTGGGTAGTGCCGATTACGAAGGATATCTGATGGTTGAAAAGGACAGCATTCAAATTCACTTTTTTGAGTTTAAGGAACTTGATCCAAAAGAAAATTACGGTCAGGTATATATCCGTACGGACAATATTGACGAATTGTATCAGAAATTTTCTGATTCAGGTGTGGCCATTCATCTCAACGGACATTTAGAAACAAAACCCTGGCGGCAAAAGGAATTTTCAATGCTGGATCCGGATAATAACTTGTTGACGTTCGGACAGGCTATATGAGGTTTGAGAATAACTAAAAGGAACAGATTACGTATTCCTATTCATACGCAAACTCTTTTTGGATGAAAGCATTTTACATTCTTGCCCTTATCACTTTGCCGGGATTTTTATTCGCACAACAAGTTGCGGACACAACCTACAATCCATCCATACAGAATCCGCAATATAAAACGGGCCAAGGTTCAGTGGTATTTATCGATGAAGGTCATCATAACTTTCACACCAAGGAAGGACGGTATAAGGCATTTTCCAATTTGTTGGAGCGGGATGGGTATCAGGTGTTGCGCTACAGCGGTTTGTTTAACTTAAAGGAATTGAGCAAGGGTAAAATCCTTGTTATTGCCAATGCATTAAACGCATTGAATGTTGAAAATTGGTATGTGCCGAATCCCTCCGCATTTACACCTGCAGAGATTGAAGTGGTGCGCCAATGGGTAAAATCCGGA
>JAEUUB010000187.1 GCA_016787745.1 Cyclobacteriaceae bacterium | reverse complement strand
TAGAATCATTTATCGCATTTTTGCGTTCTGCTTAGATAATTTAAAACTATGAGAATTTCTGCTTTTTTGGTGCTCGTTTCTATTCTTATCACGTGTTCAACCAAACCCACACAACTAAAAACCGGAGTGTGGCGTGGGGTTGTAGAAATGCAGGGATTACAACTTCCCTTTGGCTTAGAGATTTATAAAAACGACAACACGTATACAGCCGCAGTAGTTAATGCGGGTGAAAAAATTTTACTGGACGAAGTATCCGTTACGGGGGATTCGGTTCGCATCGGTATGCATATTTTCGATTCTGAGCTGCGCGCCAAAATTGAAGACGGGAAACTGGAAGGTAGTTTTGTAAAGAATTATGATCTCTCCGCTACGCTTCCTTTTACAGCCACCTTTGGCGATACGTATCGGTTTATAAAAACAGAAACAAACGTGGCTGTTGATTTTTCCGGGAAGTATGCACTCGTTTTTGATACAGAAAAAAAACCTTATCGCTCGGTTGGAATCTTAACCCAAACGGGAAACGAAGTGGAAGGAACTTTTTTAACGCCCACCGGAGATTACCGGTATTTGCAAGGAAACGTGGTAGGCAATGAGTTGTTGTTAAGCACCTTTGATGGAAATCATACTTTTGTGTTTAAAGCGCACTTTGAAGGCGATTCGTTAAAGGGAAATTTCTATTCCGGAAAAATATCTCTTGAATCTTTTAAAGGTGTACGTGATGAAAATGCTGTGATGCCCGATGCTGAAAAACTTACTTTTTTAAAAGAAGGGTACCATACGCTTGACTTCAGTTTTCCTGATCCTTCCGGAAATAAAATCAGTTTGTCGGACGAACGATTCAAAAACAAGGTTGTCATTCTTCAGATTTTTGGAACGTGGTGCCCCAACTGCATGGACGAAACAAAATTTCTTTCTCCGTGGTATGATGCCAATAAACATCGCGGGATAGAAGTGTTGGGATTGGCCTACGAACGCAAACCGGATTTTGACTATGCCAGCAAACGAATTTCCATCATGAAAGAAAAATTACAGGTAAATTATGACTTTGTGATTGCCGGTGTAAATGACAAAGAAAAAGCTGCCGAAACCTTGCCCGCTTTAAATCATGTGCTTTCTTTTCCTACCACAATTTTCATTGGTAAAGATGGAGCTGTAAAACATATTCATACAGGTTTTACGGGGCCCGGAACCGGAATTTATTACGATCAGTTTAAAGATCGGTTCAATCAGATTGTAAATGAACTATTGAGTGAGGATTTAGCGTTGAGTAAACAATGAAAAAAAGAGTTGTTGTTGGACTTTCCGGTGGCGTAGACTCGAGCGTAACCGCATACCTTCTCAAAGAGCAAGGGTATGAGGTTATTGGCATGTTTATGAAAAACTGGCATGACGACTCCGTGACCATCAGCAACGAGTGCCCCTGGATAGACGATAGCAACGATGCCATGATTGTGGCTCAGCATTTAGGTATTCCATTTCAGGCGATTGATTTAAGTAAAGAATATAAAGCGCGCATTGTCGATTACATGTTTGCGGAATACCAACGGGGAAGAACGCCCAACCCCGACATCTTGTGCAATCGCGAAATAAAGTTTGATGTATTTCTGGATGCTGCTTTAAAGCTGGGCGCTGATTATGTAGCCACAGGACATTACTGTCGCAAAGGAGAAATAGAGAAGAATGGAGTGCTCACCTATCAGCTATTGGCAGGAAAAGATCCGAACAAAGATCAAAGCTATTTTCTTTGCCAGCTTACGCAGAAACAATTATCGAAAGCATTGTTTCCTATTGGCGAACTGCTAAAACCTGAAGTGCGGGCCATCGCCAAAAAGGCCGGCCTGGCTACTGCCGATAAAAAAGATTCGCAAGGGCTATGTTTTGTGGGCAAAGTTCATCTGCCCGATTTTCTGCAACAAAAACTGGAACCCAAAAAAGGAAAAGTGATTGAAGTCCCTTCCAACGCTCAGGCGTTTGTCAATGGATTTACCGAGGATGACTTGACAGGACTTACCCAAGCGTATGAATTCCACCCAGATCTTGGTAAGGAAGTAGGAGAGCACAATGGCGCACACTACTATACTATTGGCCAGCGCAGAGGCCTGAATATTGGTGGTTACGAAAAACCGCTCTTTGTGATTGGCACCGACACGCAACGCAATGTTATTTATACCGGAAGTGGCGATAATCACCCGGGCCTGTACCGAAAGGGTTTATTTATCCCCAATGCCGATGAACATTGGATTCGCGAAGATTTAAAAATGCACGAAGGCGAAACAAGAAAATATGACGCACGAATCCGGTATCGCCAACCGCTGGAGCCATGTGTTCTTCACAAAAAGGAAGACGGCCTGTATGTTATTTTCGATAGGCCACAACGCGGGGTTACTCCGGGCCAGTTTACGGCCTGGTACCACGAAGATGAATTGATTGGATCGGGAGTGATTAATTAGTTCCAGCTTTTAAAAGCTCTGCGAAAGGCGCTCGCCTCAGAGTAACCCAGCATCTCGGCAATCGTTTCCATCTTATGATCCGAATTATGAATTAACTTAAGCGCTATATCTTTTCTTAATCGACCCGAAAGTTTCCGGTACGTCTCGCCTTCGGCAGTCAATTTTCTTTGAAACGTACGAACGGTCATGTTCATTCGTGAAGCAACCACTTCTATAGGAGGTATCTGTGTCTTGAACTCCGCTAACAAACAGTTGCTTACATGATCTGAAAATTTGCCCGCCTTTAAAAAAGTTTCGGCCCGCTCAGTTAGTAGTTGATCAAAAAGTGACTGAAGTGATTTGTCGTAACTGATAATCGGAGTTTTCAAATCCTACTTTCTGAAGACCAATTCATTACGGGAACAAGAAAATCTGAGCACGGATTGGAATATACGCTCGTACTCACGAATGTTTTTAGGTCTTGAAAATTGAAAGCAAGCATTAACCGGAAACACATGTCGGCCAACCAACAACTTAAATACATTCAGCGTGCCGGCCATGGCCTGATCTACCGCTTGCCTCGCTGACCGCTCGGCAATGTTACTCCATCCTTCCGCAGGTTGAAAGGTTAAAGTAAATTCTTTCTCTCCCTCTTCCCACCCATAATAAAACATATCGGTGGCAACTTTACCGTACTGGCAAACGCTTTGAAAGGCCGAAATCAATGTTGGGCTGGTTTGCATCAGGTGGCCGATTAAACCCAGAATGGAAGGATTGGAAATCTCGCCTAAATGAAGGCCCAGGAGTGGATCATTCGTTGCTTGTATTGCAACTTCCCACGATTTATAAGCCCGGTCAAATTCAAGATATTTTTCCGAGTCATTCAACTCTACCAGGGCAATGCCCAGCTTGTTACACATCTCAGAAAGACTGGCCCCCCGGCTGGCAGCTCCATAAAGGATATCCCGGATGATAGGCATATGAGCGTACATGTGTCGTAATCTGTCCTGTTTATGTCACAATTTATCACTTCCCATCCCGAAAGCCCAACCTACTTTTGAATCAAAAAAAGTTATGATCACAAAACGAGTAGCACAAATCTTTCTGGGGCTTATGGGCCTCGCTTTTTGTAAAGTGGGCATTGAGGCGCTTGCCTCCCCGCAGGCCGTTTTATCCAATGTAGGCATTACGCTTGAAACTGTAAGCGCATTTAGCGCGATGCGCGCGGTATATGGCGGAATGCATTTTGTATTTGGAGCCTTTTGTTTCTGGGGGATATTCAAAAATATCCAGGCACCGCTTCTTCTGGTTGCTTTGTACACGGCAGGCTTTGTTATCGGTCGCCTATCCGGTATCCTGATGGATGGGTCTCCCAATTCATTTGTAATGACCTGGCTCTTTACGGAAGTTTTTTCTCTTCTGGTGTCAGCCTCACTTTTGTATCTCTTAAATAAAAAAGGAGAACCAAAAACCGCTACCCTTCTTTAAATCCAGAGATACCGCCCGAAACAATAAACTTCATAGCCGCTGGGCCAGAAATGCTCAGCGGCTTTATACTTGATTTGGGGACCAGAAAATGATTTCCGGAAAAAGCATACGAGTGCGGAAAATACACAGCCACCATATCCGTCAATCCCAGACTTGATAAATCCTCCTGCGTTACAAAACCGATTTGGTTCAGGCTATTTTCCTTGTTTATAGAAACAAGCACCGGCTTATTGAATTTCCTTTTGTCGCCCACAAACGCGCCCAGTAAATCTTTGATGGCCGAATAGATTAGCTTAACAAATGGAATCCGATTCATTAAGTGATCAAACCAATCGGTAACGGTACGCAGGGCAAAGTTGGATGTCAGATAGCCAAAGAGGATGATAACTCCGAAGATAATCGCAAACCCTAAACCGGGGTACGGAAGATTCAGCAATCCATCTAACTGGGCAAAGGCCCAGAAGATAAAATAGCCGGTGGCAACCAAAGGAACAATAAATAAAGTTCCGCTAAAAAAATACCGGGCAAGGGTTCTGAATGTGTTCTTCATACGGGTTAAAGTAAAAAGGCTTCTGTCTTTCAGAAGCCTTTATTTTATTATTCAATACAACTTCTATACAGAGAATCCCAGGAAACTAAGGAATCCTAATGACATCAAGCCCACCAGAATAAAAGTAATTCCCAATCCCCGCAAAGGCGCTGGTACATTAGAATATTTCATTTTTTCGCGAACTCCTGCCAAAGCAACAATAGCCAGGAGCCACCCAATGCCTGAACCAAATCCGTACACGGAAGCTTCCAGTAAATTATAAGGCCTACCTACCATAAATAACGAGCCTCCTAAAATAGCGCAGTTAACCGCGATCAATGGAAGGAAGATACCCAAAGAACCATATAAAGCGGGAGAAAATTTCTCAACTGCCATTTCGGTTAATTGAACCATGGCAGCAATTACCGCTATGAAAACAATGAATTGTAAAAAGGTAAGGTCAACAGACGCAAAGTCGGGGCTCACCCAAGCCAACGCGCCCTGTGTAAGGATATAATTTTGAATCAACCAGTTAATGGGAATAGTTACCCCCAATACAAATATTACAGCCAGGCCTAAACCAAAAGCGGTTGACACTTTTTTAGATACCGCCAGGTAGGAACACATGCCCAGAAAGTATGCGAAGATCATATTGTCCACGAAGATGGAGCGAATGCCTATGCTAACAAGATTTTCCATGCGCCTATATATTAATGAGTCTCTCTATATCCATTTAAACTTCTCTGCACCCAGATAACAATGCCTACAATAAAGCAAGCCCCTGCCGGCAGCAACATAATTCCATTGCCCGTGTAATGAATGCCCATGGCTTCAAAAACTTTGAATCCAAAGATGGCACCACCCCCAAAAAGTTCGCGGAAAAAACCTACAACCAGCAGAATTAATCCATAACCCAAACCGTTTCCAAAACCATCCAACAACGAGGGTCCTGTCTTGTTACCCATGGCAAAAGCTTCCAGGCGACCCATTACAATACAATTGGTAATGATAAGCCCCACGTAAACGGAAAGTTGCTTCCACAATTCATAGGAATAGGCTTTTAAAACCTGATCAACCAAAATTACCCACAACGATACAATCGCCAATTGAACGATAATTCTAATCCGACTGGGAATTGTATTTCGTAATAAAGAAATAATACCATTCGAGCTGGTAGTAACCACCGTTAAGGCAATAGCCATAACAAAGGCAGGCTTCATTTGTGTAGTTACTGCCAGAGCCGAACAAATGCCTAACACCTGCACGGTTATAGGATTATCTATATCCAGCGGATTTGTTATTAACTTTTTGTTCTTCTTTGAGAAAAGAGGTTCTGATTTTTTCTCAACTACTTCGGCTACAGCTGTACTCATAAGTTTAGCGATACGTTTTGTTGATTCTTCTTCAAATAATTCTTGTAGCAGGTTAAGTAATCAACAAACATGTTGTTTACTCCTTTGGCCGTAAGCGTTGCTCCCGACATACCATCTACCTTATGCGGATCGTTGGAATAATCATTCCCCTCTCCTTTTTGCATAGTCACAGAGACTAATTCACTTGCCTCAAAAATAGACTTTCCTTTATATCGATCCTGAATTTCTTCACTGGCTATACGCGCTCCCAGGCCGGGTGTTTCGCCTAAGTGCGCTAAACTAACCCCTTGAATGGTATTCATATCTGACTTAAGCGCAATAAAACCTGAGATATCTTTCCACAAACCGAAACCATAAACAGGTAGCACCACATTATTTACTTTTGAAGGATCGGATGGATCTTTAAATTCATAAATGGGCAACAAGCGGTCTTCGGGTTTTTTCTTGTATTCTTTCGATACATCAATATCTGTTGCTTTCATTCCCTCTTTAAAGGAACCACTAAAGTCAATTACGCCTTCCTTAACATGGGCCGCATATAGGGCATTAATATCTTCCCCTTTTTTAATTTCCATAACGGTGGCCAAAATATTTTGCTTGCGCTCAAGCTCAACATTGGCATCCTGCAAGGGCTTTAATGCCTGGGAAGCAAAGGCCAGCAAGCCTCCACACACCACAGTGATGGCAGCCGCATAAAGTATGATATAGAGATTAGACTGTCGCACGTTGTAATCTTCTTTTTTTGTTTGCACTAACTACAAAATAATCAATCAGCGGAGCGAATACGTTCATCAACAAAATCGCCAACATAATGCCTTCCGGATAAGCTGGATTGAATACCCGGATCAACACGGTAAACATTCCGATCAGCAAGCCATAAACCCATTTTCCTGATTCCGTTTGAGCAGCTGTAACCGGATCGGTTGCCATAAACACAGCCCCAAAAGCAAGGCCGCCAATCACCAGATGGTATTGCGCGGGCATGTCAAGGTAGGCATTGCCGCCAACCAAATTTAAAAACAATCCCATCAGGTAAGCTCCACCAAATACGCTCACAATAATCTTCCAACTTCCGGCCCCGGTAGCAATTAAAATAGCCGCACCAATCAAACACATCAGCGTTGACGTTTCTCCAATAGAGCCAGGCCGCAATCCCATAAACAAATTTGAGAATGTAAAGACTCCTTCATTCCAGCCCGCACCAAATGAACTAAGTGATTGAACCACGTTAGCCCCCGAAGTAGCGGCATCACCGGCAATCGATAAAGGCGTTGCTCCGGAATAACCGGCAATCGCCTGCCCATCGCCCAGATAGGTCCAAACACTTCCGGAAATATCGGTTGGATAAGCGAAGTATAAAAAGGCACGTGCAGTAAGAGCAATATTCACCACATTCATTCCTGTTCCGCCAAAAGCTTCCTTGCCAATAACCACCGCAAAGGCAGTAGCCACAGCAACCTGCCAAAGGGGAATATCGGGCGGCATTACTAAAGGAATAAGCATCCCTGTTACCAGGTAGCCTTCATTAACCGGATGTCTTCGCAGGGTGGCAAATAAAAATTCTATGCCTAAACCAACGCCATAAGAAACAATAATGATCGGAACCACCTGTAATGCACCTATCCAGATTTTATCGCCCCAGGCAGCATCGGCCTGGCCAATGGCCAAGAAATGTTGATGACCCACATTCCAGATTCCGAAAAGCAGACAGGGAACCATGGATACGATTACCGTAATCATCAATCGTTTAAGATCAATGGCATCTCGGATTTGAGATCCTTTTACCCCACTTGTGCTGTTAGGTGCGAATAGAAATGTATCAATGGCCTCGTAGGCGTAGTAATACTTTTCCAGTTTCCCGCCCTTCTCAAAACTATGCTTTACTTTATCTAGCTGGTTTCTTAAAAACTTCATTGCAGCTGAATTAACTATGTTGAATTAAATCAATACCCTCTCTAACAATCTCCTGAACCTTATGTTTGCTTACATCCACAAACTCGCACAGCGCCAGATCTTCTTCAATCACTTCATAAATTCCCAACGCTTCCATTTCGTCCAGGTCTTCTGCCAGAATGCTCTTTAGCAAATGCGTAGGCAATACATCCATGGGGGTTACTTGTTCAAACACGCCCGACTGAACAAAGGCTCTTGGCTCTCCATGAGTATTGGTATCCACCACGCGCTCTTTCCCCGGGCTCAGGAATGAGAATAGTCCCAAGGAACGTTGGAAAGAAATTTTGCGGGCACCCGGAGTGATCCAACCAATAAACTCATAATAGTCTCCTTCCGGAAGAACAGAAATCTGATGATCGAAAAATCCAACGTGACCCTCCTTGCCAATAGCCGTGCCGGTAAGAGGATTTCCTGAAATAACCCGAACATGGTCTTGTGCCAGATTGCCTTCAAGGATTTTTTTTACGGATGCTCCGGTATAGGTTTTATAGTACTGTGGATTTTTAACTTCCGAACCTGTGAGGGCAACAATGCGTGAAGCATCGTAAATGCCGTTGAGAAAAAGCTTGCCCAACTGAATAACAGCAAACGGATTGATGGTCCAAACAACATCTCCTTTATTGATCGGATCGAGGTGATGGATTTGTACCCCAACACAACCCACCGGATGCGGGCCTGAGAATTTATTTACCTCGGCTCCTTTTGCCTGAGAAAAAACGGTTGAGATTTCTGTGGTTGAATGCGTGTTAATGTGAACCAGACCCGTTGTAAGTTTTTTCAAAACATCAATGCCTACCTGAAAAAACTGATCTTGCCCTTTAAACAAAATGCTGTAATCCGGAGCTAACGGGTGTGAATCAAATGCAGAGATGTGAATGGCTTTGGGGGTAGCAGCCGGATCGGCAATGATTCCAAAGGGACGCTGAATAATAGCCGGCCAAATACCTGATTTTAAAATCTGTTCTTTTAAAGTGACAACAGGAAGGTTCGCTAATTCAGAAACAGAATATTTGTTGAAGGTTTCGTATTCAATTTTTTTGTCGGCCAGAATTTTTATTTCAAGAAGCTTTCTTTTTTCTCCACGCTTCACCTCAACAATCTCGCCACTAACCGGAGCCGTATAAATTACATTTTCATGTTTCTTGTCGTGAAAAATAGGTGTACCAGCTTTTACGGTATCCCCCACATTTACTACAGGCTTAGGTATGTAAAGTCCTTGAAAATCAGTTGGCTTAATTACAAAAGTTTCGGGTTGATCGATTTCTACCACTTTAGGGCTAGCCTTGCCTTGAAGATTGATGGTAAAACCTTTTTTAAGTCGGATGAATTTGCCCATGCGTACTTTGGCAATAATTAGTTTTAGATCGAGGCAAAATTAGCAATTAAATCCTACACACAAAGGGATGTAGAAACAAAGAATTTGATAATAAAAAGCAGGTTTATTGGCCTTTTTCAGGCAGGCCTTTTAAGGACCGAATCATCTTTGTTAGGGCAATCCGAATCACCTCGTCCACTTGCTCATCAATGGTAATATGGGTAGTGTCTATTCCTATGGCATCCGCGGCTTTTACAAGCGGACTTTCCGTGCGATTGCTGTCTATTTTATCTCGTTGTTCAAGGTTCTCAATAATGGAATCAATGTCAACCAGATCTTCTTGTTCCAATAACTCCTTCTGTCTTCGAAAAGCCCTGACCAGGATGTCGGCCTTAAGAAATATTTTTAACTCTGCTTCTGGAAAAACCACCGTTCCAATATCCCGACCGTCCATCACCACCCCACGGTCTTTGCCCAGCTTCCGCTGTTGACTTACCATGGCATCGCGCACAGCTTTAATTGTGCTCACCTGACTCACAAATTCAGAAATCCTCATTTTCCGAATACTCTTCTCAATATTAACTCCGTTCAGGAATGTCTCTGTATTCCCTTTCGAGTTAACCATAAAGGTGATTTTGATTTGCTGCAGCGCTTTATCTACTTCTTTAGGATTGGTAATGGCTACCAAATGTTCTAAAAAGTAATAGGTAACTGCCCTATACATGGCTCCTGAATCAATGTATTTGTATCCTAATTCCCTGGCCACCTCAATAGCCGTGGTGCTTTTGCCACAAGCCGAATATCCGTCAATAGCGATAATAATTTTTCTCATGGCTAACAGTCTTTCATAGGACAAGGCATGGGCTTGTTGGGATTCGGCTTTTTATATTTTGGCTTATAGGAACCCCGCTGGCTACTCGAGCAAGCCGTTAAGAAAACAAAAAACAACAGTATTAATACTTTAAATTTCACTGTCATGGGTTTTATCAAATTTAAAACATGGCAACCGCCAGCCAAAGAACTTTCCGTTAAATTACCCCGCCTTTTTAAGAACTATACTTCATTCTGAAACCAATTTTCTGGCCCGCGCCAAGTTCCTGCGTCTTTTCCATCTTTTGATACAACGTAATAAACCGAACTTGAGGAAATGGAGGTGCCATCAGATCATTTTCAATGGCCGCTGTAAGACTTAGCTTAACAATTAAATTCAAGTCTTCTTCACTGATCGTTTTTTCAGTTAAGTTGTTGAATACCTGTCCCAGCGGTCCATCCCCTTCAACCAAAAAATGTTTTTCATGATTGATAAGGATGCGCGCCAGCAAATACCCCGGGTCATTTACCCGATTAAACTTTACAGAATCCGACATGAAATTGTAAATCATAATTTGTCCGAAATACCGATTCACTTCCTTTTCACGAATGTAGGCCGATTTCATAACCGCATGTTGCTCCTCAAAGGTTACTACATTGGTATGTAGAACAAACACCAATAAATCGCCCGCCAGCTTAACTTGAAATTCGTGTTCATTGATCTGCTCAAAATCAACCGTTACATCTTCATCAACCGGGTCGGGTTTCTTTTTAAGTTCATCAACAATCCGTTTTGACTCCTTAGCCAGAAGGGTAAAGGCGGCTATCAAATTTTTATAGGTAATTTGTTTTGCTGAGGATTTGCTTTCGAGCAAATGATGAATGTATTCTAATGGATCCTGAATATTATTCATAGTACTTGATTTTGTTAACGCCTTAATTTTGAAGGTTGCATTTCAAACAATGCAGTCGTTTTTCACTATTTTGCATTGATGAAACGAATTTCTAACCGGCACCGTAAGTAAGTTAAACCAATAATAGCGATGGAAACAAATGATACAGGAAAAGCGGAAAAGTTTTTCAAGGAATTTGGAAAAAAAATGGATCAGTTTATGGGCGAATTAAAAGATGCGGGAACCCGCGTGGAAACTAATATGCAGGATCGGTATGAAGAATTGAAAGTGGCCGCAGAAAAACTCAAAAAAGAAGCAGAAAACAAGGAGCGTTGGAAAGAAGTGGAAGCAAGCCTGAAGAAAGCGGGCGAAGAATTAAATAAAGCTGTGAAGTCGGCTTTCAAAAAATCCTGAGCACAGAATCCATAGTATTAAGTCGATAGTCCCTAGTACATTCTTTTGTTACTATAGACTATCGACCTTGTACCAAGGCTATAGAATTACACCTTCATCAATTTCCACTTTCCTCTTTTGAAAATTATTATCCCGGCAATAGCCATCAACGTTTCGGCAAGGGCAATGGCGATAAAAACGCCTTTCGCACCCCACCCAAATTCAATCGCCACCAGGTACGCAAAGGGTATTTGAAAAACCCAGAAACCAAAAACATTCAATATGGTTGGTGTATACGTATCGCCTGCTCCGTTGAGGCCTTGAACCACCACCATGCCATATCCATAAAATATATAACCTAAGCTTACATACCGCAACGCTTGCACACCATAAAAAAGTACTTCTTCTTGTTGGCTAAAGATTCCTACAATAGCCGGAGAGGCCGTGAGAAAAATAATCATGACCATCGCCATAAAAAAAGCATTGTAGTAAGCTGCGCGCCACACAGAGGTTTCGGCACGCTCCGGTTGTTGCGCGCCCAGGTTTTGACCCACCAGGGTGGCTGCCGCATTCGCTAAACCCCACGAAGGCAACAACGTAAAAATGAAAATTCGAATGGCAATGGTGTAACCCGCCACAGCATTATCACCAAAGCGCGACATAAGTGTCATCAGAAAAATCCAACTGGCCGACCCAATGATAAATTGCAAAATGCTGCCCCCCGAAACCTTAACCACGTTGGCTATAATATCCCATCGTAAACCCAGTTTTTTCAAATCAATTTTAATAATACTAAACCCGCTAAGGAGATAGTATAATTGATAGACAATACCAATGCCCCTACCAATGTTCGTAGCAATGGCTGCCCCTTCCACGCCCAGAGCGGGTATAGGACCCAATCCAAAAATAAAAATCGGATCCAGTACCATATTAATGGTGTTTGCTATTAGCAACGCGCGCATAGCTATCGCTGCATTACCCGCCCCGCGAAAGATCGCGTTGATCAGAAATAAGAGTGTAACCGTATAGTTTCCGGCAAACATCCACAGCGCATACGAAGCACTGGAATTTAAAAGATCCTGCGAGGCACCCATCAGACTCAGGATTTCCTTGTAATAGAAAATTCCCGCAGTACTGATCACAAAGGCGATACCCAAAGCAATGTAAATAGCTTGAATAGCCGCGATACTGGCTCCCTGCGAATCCTTCTCACCGGTTCTCCGCGCAATGATGGCCGTGGCACCCATACTTAGTCCCATGGCTAATGAATACAGAATGCTGAGTACAGATTCTGTATACCCCACCACAGCCACAGCATTGCTGTTATTTAGTTGACTAACAAAATAAATATCTACCACCGCGAAAATGGACTCCATTCCCATTTCAACGATCATGGGTACGGACAACAAAAAGATTGCGCGGTTAATGCTCCCCTCTGTGAAGTTCTCCTCTGAACCGACCAGGGCTTTTTTAAATAGCTGAAAGATTAAAGCGATTTTAGTAAAAAATGCTTTCATGAGTTAAAGAAATAAAATTAATGAATTGACCTGTTATAACCCCATAGCAAAATCGGGGAAGACCTTTGGTTTGAACCCTATTCAACTGCATCCTGAGAAATCAGAACGTCTGCACAGTTGAATTAAAACAACAAGATCATAGTTCGTATTATTTTGAGTGACTAAATATCACGGAAATTACTGAATTAAGTTTCACTTGTGCCTGATTTATTTTAAGCCATCGAGGGAAAGCTTTTGGAGGGCCATCTTTTTAAAGGCTCGCCCAAACAGCAATTCCTTTCCATTTATTTCAATCCCCTCACCTGAGATTGTATTAACCCATTTTATGTTAACAATGTATGAACGATGAATGCGTACAAAGGGCGGGCTTGGAAGTGTCTCTTCCAGGGCCGAAATATTTACACGGGTAATTAGCGTTTGTTGCTTTAAATGAACTTTCACATAATTATCAAGGCTTTCAAAATATAAGATTTCTGATTCCTGGATTTTATGAATCTTACGATCTGCTTTAATGTGAACAAATCGCTGCCCCGGATGGCCAGCTACTATATTGGGGGTTTCTGTGTGATGATCAAAGAATTTATTCACTGACTTGAGAAACCGTTCGAATGAAATGGGTTTTAATAAGTAATCAATCACATTGTGATCAAAGGCTTCGGGAGCATAGTTACGAAAAGCTGTAGTGAGAATAATGGCGGGTGGATTTTTGAGGGCTCCGGCAAACTGAAATCCATTCATTTCGGGCATTTGAATATCCAGAAAAATTAAATCAACGGATTTGGTTCGCAGCAAGTTTGCCGCTTCTATAGCATTACCACATTCGCCCACTAATTCCAGTTTCTCAATTTTTGAGACATGGCTCGCAATTAATTTCCTGGCCAGGGGCTCATCGTCTACTATAATCACTTTGGTCCTCATGCAATCGGCAATTCCATAGTGATCGTAAACTCCTTGTCGCCATGATCAACGGTCAAAACAAATCGATCGTTGTATAAATAGGTAAGCTGACTTTTCAAATTGGCAAGACCGATTCCTGAACCAGCTACTTGTTTTTGAGTACTGTTGCGCATACGGATTCGTACTGCCTTCTCATTGCCTTCCACTTGAAATTGAACCCACGTTTTTCCCACGACAGGCATTACGCCATGCTTAAAGGCATTTTCAATAAGCGAAATCAAAATCATGGGGCCAATTTTGTGTCGATCCAGGTCTCCGGAATAATTTGTCTCGATGGAAACACGATCTTCGTAACGTAAAAGTTCCAGAGCAATATAATTATCTACTTGTTTTAATTCTTCTTTTAAGGGCACAAATGTGGATTTTCCCGAATGCAGCACGTAGTCAAGAATTTCACTGAGTGCAATAATAGCTTGCGGAGCCCGATCTGATTTTTCGGTGGTGAGGTAATAAAGGTTGTTTAGCGTATTAAAAAGAAAATGCGGATTAAGCTGCGACTTTAAAAATTTCAATTCAGTCTCCACTTTGTCATGCATCAGTTTCTGATAGTTTTCCTTTGACTGACGCCAATGAAGGACCATTTTGACAGCCACTCCCAGGAATACCACCATCAATAGAGAGGTTAATAAAAAGAAAAAATCAAAAGAAGCCGGGTTCATATTTTTTATATTCACTCCTGCCATTACAATAAAGGTGAGCATGGCAATCATCATCTCAAGAAAAATGGATCCGATTAAGGTGTAGATAAAATAAAGTAAGAAAAACCCATAGCGTTCCTTCATCAGATAACGAGGCACTAAATAATAATTTAGCAAATAGGTTGTTCCGATCGTAACAGGCATTAACAAACCCACGAAGAAAAGGGTCTGAAGATAGTTGCTGTTCTTTCTTCCGAAAAAAATAACATAGAGCAATAGAATTATAAACCACCACAAAGCATGAATTATCCACCGCTGATGAGTGAAGATTCGATCCAATAGTAATTCAATTCGCTTCATGTGACTGCATAATTAGGAAAAAACAGACAAATCAAACCATGCATTCCAGTGAAGATGCTGCCAAGTATCCCTTTCAACTTAAAACAGAAGGCTTTCGCCACTGGCTTGCTTAATTCTGTAGAATCCGTAATGACTACCCGATCTTATCAATCTGAATAAAATTGCATTGATAATTACACTAACCTTGTTCAAATAAATTTTAAAACTAAACTTTACAACTATGCTTGCCAGTAGATTCATTGAACTGCACTACGAGGGTGGACCCTATTACACATTTCCCCTTTTAATTATGCTCTTGGCGAATGTCGTGCTCATCGCCTATTTAGGCCTCGCAATCATTTCGAAGAAAGCGATAAGCCAAACCTTGATTGAGATAGTAAAACACATAGGGCTTTTTGCTGCAGTGTGGGGCACGTTATTTACCATGTATGGATTATTAAGTGCCTTTGACGCCATTGAAGGAGCGCCTGAGGAAATACCTATGCCCGTGATTATGGGCGGATTAAAAGTAGCCTTAATAACAATTATTTATGGGTTGGTGATATGCACCCTCTCTTTGTTTTCTTACATCCTGCTTAAATTAGGAATGAAGAGTTCAAACACAAGTTCGGTCTGATCCTATGATCTTTTTATTTCATTTCCTAAACGTATCCGTCCTGGCGCTTTCCATTTTTTGTATTCGTAAAAAACAGCGCCCTGTTTTAAAATATGTGGGCATGCTTGAAGTATCGTTCGTTGGTTTTTCAATCTTGCTTGGCCTCTTAATGCTTTTCGATTTTATAGAGGGCAATCCCGATTTATATCTGCAAGAAATTTCTGCAAACAGGTCGTTGTTTATTGGAATAACCCTTCTGGGAATCATGAACATAGTTCACGTCTTTTTGGGCGCGAAGGCTTTTCTGACAAAATAAAAAAAGGGAGCGTTTTGCTCCCTTTTCTATTTTCATTTCAAAAAATCAAAATTATCCGATTGCTATGCGCTTAAATTCGGCTACAGTCAATCCCTTCGTTACACTGTCGAGATATTGCGCTACGGTCTTCGAATTATCCTTTACAAAGGTTTGAGGCAATAGCGTATTGTCCTTGAAA
>JAEUUB010000178.1 GCA_016787745.1 Cyclobacteriaceae bacterium | reverse complement strand
GTCTTTCGATCCATACCGAATCATAAGTGGTTCTATTTCATTCCAGAGTCCGTTATTATAAATGTTCTTTACAACACCCACGATATAATACTTTACGGTATCCATCCAGATCACTTCCTTTCCCAGAGCCTCATTCATTCCCAATTTCCTCACAAATTCCTCGGTAACAATCACAGATTCCTTTCTGTCAGTTTCCGAATCCTTTTTAAAGTCTCTACCCTCCAACAAGGTAAGGCCCACAGTTTGAAGGTAGTCGTGATCCACGTTCATTATATCTACTTCAATTTCTCTCCCTTCGTGTTTAATCGGGTCATTGATATAATTGGAGTTAATGTGATGCTCCGATCCGGCAATAGAAATTATATCCGGATTCTCCAATAAAGCGTTTCGATAGGTTTCATACTCCGATCGGTTATCCAAATACGTAAACACCAGACCCGATTTATTAAATCCTAAGTCAAACTCTCGCTGATACCGGGCATTTTCTGTAAAAGCAAAACTGCTTACGATAGCAATTAAGGAAATGGCGAATTGCAAGGTTAGCAGAATCCGGGTGAAATAATTGGTGCCCCCAAATTTTAACTTGCCTTTCAAAATACTGGTGGGTTGAAAGTGACTAATGTAAAAAGCCGGGTAGCTTCCTGCCAGCAAACTGGTGAAAAGCAGGGTTGTCAAAATGAAAATCATGAAATCGGGCTTATCGAAATAATTCGTGATCAGTTTAAGATCGGGCCACATTTTATTAAAAGCTGGAATGAGTAAAAAATCTGCAATAAGTATTCCCACTACTAATGCCAATAAACAAATGAATGCAGTTTCTCCTATAAATTGAAAAATCAAATGCGCGCGGGTGCTACCCATCACTTTACGAATACCAATCTCTTTCAGTCTGCGCGATGAGATCGCTACAGCTGTGTTGGTAAGATTAAAACAAGCAATTAATAATACAAAAATGCCCATCATGCCGATTCCAGCAACGGCTGCAATGGGCGAACCTTCGCGGGTCCACGTTCCGGGCTTTTCATTGTAACTGTCGCGCACGGCCATGCCCACAAAAGATTCAAGTTCAAACTTGCGAATAATAAAATCCTCCCTGACTTTGTTATTGTTTTCCGTGTAAGAGGTCAATGAATTCTCAACATCTGCAATTCGGTCCGCATCCATAAGCTCCAGGAACAGCGTACTCCGATAGCGCCATCCATTTTCATTATAGTCCGGATCCCCTTCATTAAATTGGTTGTAAAAATCAACATAAGCACTGCCATAGAAGCTGGAGTTTGAGGGCGGTTCCCTAAAAACTCCGGTAATCGTAAACTCTTTTACTTTTCCGCTATCCAGCAGTTGTGTAATTGGTTTACCCAGTGCCTTCTCGGTACCATAATATTTTTCAGCAAGCTTGTCGCTGATTATAATCTGATTTTTATTCCT
>JAEUUB010000173.1 GCA_016787745.1 Cyclobacteriaceae bacterium | reverse complement strand
GTCGATCGGCAATACCCCGAGGACAAGTTTGAAAATAAATGTTTAACAATTAAATACTACAATTATGAAAAGTGTAAGAAACAGCGTGCAGTTAATCGGTCGTTTAGGTAAAGACCCTGAAGTGAAGACCTTTGGCAAGAGTCAGAAGGCATCCTTCTCTATAGCCACCACCGACAGCTATAAAAACGCGAATGGTGAGAAGGTGGAGGACACGCAATGGCACAATGTGATCGTGTGGGGCAAACTGGCCGATGTAGCCGGTCAGTATCTTAAGAAAGGGTCCGAAGTTGCCCTTGAAGGTAAACTTGTACACCGCGTGTATGAAACCGACAAAGGGGAGAAGCGCTACATCACCGAGATCAATGTAAACGATTTCGCGATGTTGGGAGGAAAACAAAAATAACAATCATTCTCTCCTTAGTTAGAGAGGCTGTCTTAAAAGTCATCTGGTCATCGCGGGCACCGACCCGCGATCCCGTTTTTTAAATGGATGATGGGATTCCGGCTCAAGGCCGGAATGACATTTCAATCTTATTCGACTTTTGATACAGCCTCTTTTTATTACCGCTTATAAAGGTCCTATAACTTCAAAGGAAATTCAGCGTTCTATCCGTATTGAATGATTATTTTTACACTGATGAGTTTTAACTATCCGCAGTTTCTTTGGGCACTCACGGCCTTATCCATACCCATCATCATTCATCTTTTTAATTTCCGGAGAACAATCCGGGTTTTCTTTTCCAATACCCGGTTTTTAAAACAAGTAAAACAAGAGACAACACAAAAGCGTAAACTGAAGCAATATCTGGTGTTGGCATCCCGCTTGTTGTTTTTGTTTTTTTTGGTGCTCGCATTCGCTCAACCTTTTTTACCTGCTAAAGAACAGCTAACGACACAACGTACGCTTTCTGTTTATCTCGACAATTCGTACAGTATGTCGACTCCGGTGCGCGAAAAGGTAAGGGCTTTGGATGCAGCCATTGGTTTTGTTCGCGACATCGTGGAACTCTTTCCAACCGAAACCCGGTATAAACTTCTTACCAACGACTTTGCTCCTTTTTCAAACTCGTATAAATCAAAAGCAGAAATACTGGATCAGCTTTCGCAGGTCCGATTGTCGCCCATTAGCCGATCGGGTGAGGAGGTGATGAAAAGGTTGGGTGAGTCTGCCAATACGGTTTTTTGGATTTCGGATTTTCAAAAATCAACCTTTGCGGATGGCAATCAGCAAAACCTTTTCTGGCTGGATACCGCCCGGAAAGAACAAATCAGGCTGGTGCCCATCGAATATGCTCAGGTATCCAACGTCTTTGTGGATTCTGTCTTTCTTGAAAATCCTTTTGTGGTTGGAGGTGAAAAAAATTCCATTCACGTGCAACTTCGCAATGAGGGTCCAAGAGTTCTGGAAGGGTTAATCACAAAACTTACCATAAACGGAATTCAGGCGGGTACCTCTTCGGTTACCATTCAATCAAACAGCAGCGTGGAAACAACGTTCGATTTGTCGCGGGGCTTAACAGGGTACAACAAAGCGATTTTAAGTTTTAGTGATTTTCCAGTGAGCTTTGATAACGAGTTTTATTTCGCCTTAAACTATTCGGGTCGTTTACGCGTGGTTGAAATAAAACCGGAAACCCAGGCGCCCCACGTTGAAAATGTTTATGGCAACCGCGAGCTTTTTGATTTTCGGGGGTATGGGGTAGGTAACGTTGATTACAATGTCTTAAGTTCTGCCGACCTGGTTGTGGTGAATGGCATCGATAAGATTGATAATTCGTTAAATGCAGCTTTGCAGATTTATAGAAACAATGGCGGAGCTATGTTGGTGATTCCGGGTGGCCAACCGGATCGGACTTCGTATCAGAATTTAGTAGGCATTGCATCGCTTACTACCGTGACCAAAGCGGATCCGATGGACTTGGATAAACCCGACTTTCAGAATCCATTCTTTGAAAATGTTTTTGAGGAGAGATCAGCTTCCCTGGAAATGCCCCGGGCTCAAAAACTTCTCGACTGGGGTTTGGATCGGTCGGCCATTTTACAGTTTAAAAACGGCCAACCCTTCTTATCTAAATTTGGTAATACATTTGTAATGGCCAGCCCGCTGGATCGTACCTACAGCGATATGTCTTCGCATGCTATTTTTGTGCCGATCATGTATCGGATTGCCTCCAGTGGAAAGAAGGCCGAACGCAAGCCTTATTATTATTTATCCTCATCCCTTGTTGTGGTGCCTATGGACAGTCTGGTGGGCGAAGAACCTGCGCGAATGAATGGAGAACAGGAGTTGGTTCCGTCACAGCGCAGTTTGGGCGATCGGCTTTTATTGGAGATTCCGCGACATTCCATTAGTCATGGATTTTATTATGTTACCCATGCGCACGATACGTTGGATTTGTTGGCATTTAATTTCGATAAAAACGAATCTCTTCTTGCACAAATGACGGGTGAAGAGGTGAAGACGCTGCTCGGAGGAAGTGATCGGATTTCAATTTTTGAATCAACTTCTGAGCAGACCTTTAGTAACGAAATAAAAGAACGATATTTGGGAACCCCATTATGGAAGTATGCGATTGTTTTAGCCCTGTTATTCCTGCTGGCCGAGGTTCTTTTAATCAGGTTTTTGAAGTAATTTTAACCCTTGTCTGAAAATTGACAATGAAAATACTTATCCGCGCTGCGCACATTCTCTCTCCGGCTTCTCCCTTTCATAAAAAAAAGAAAAACGTTCTCATTAATAATGGCCGTATCGAAGAGATTGGCGATAAAAATTATTCAGCCGATCGGATCCTGGAGGCGGATGGAATGCTTCTTTCGGCCGGCTGGTTTGATTTAGGAACGTCCGTTGGGGATCCGGGTTATGAGCAAAAAGAGGATTTGATTTCCTTAGCGAAGGCGGCCATGATGGGTGGTTTTACTGAAGTTGCGGTATTGCCCAACACACAACCCACCGTTCAAACCAAAAATGAAGTCAGTTATATCACGGGCCTTAATGAAAACAGATTGGTACAAATCCATGCTTTGGCGGCTGTTACCAAAAACTGTAAAGGCGAGGAACTTACCGAGATGATTGACTTACACGAGGCCGGGGCCGTTGCTTTTACCGATGGGCTTAAACCCGTTTGGCATACCGATATCTTTCTCAAGTCCTTGCAGTATCTGCAGAAATTTGATGGGTTATTGATTGATCATCCGGAAGATATCTGGCTTAATCTGTTCGGACAAATGCACGAAGGCCCCGCGAGCACCATGCTTGGACTAAAAGGAATGCCACGCATTGCCGAAGAAGTGGCGATTAGTAAGAACCTTGAATTGCTTACCTATGCGGGGGGACGCTTGCATTTTGCCAAACTTTCCACCGCTAAATCCATGGACTTGATTCGCGCTGCGAAAAAGAGAGGCTTGAATGTGAGTTGTGATGTTGCCGCCTACCAACCCCTGTACAACGATGAGGTGCTGGAAAATTTTGATACGAATTATAAAGTGAATCCGCCCTTGCGCGAAAAGACGGATCAGGATGCGCTAACGAAAGGTTTGAAGGATGGAACGATAGATGTTTTAGTAAGCAATCACTGTCCCCATGAAGATGAAAGCAAGTTTTTAGAGTTTGATCTGGCTGATTTCGGATTGATTAATCTTCAAACATTTGCCTCGCAACTCGTGTCATTGTCCAAATCAATCGAAATGGAAACATTGCTTGAAAAAGTAACAGATGCTCCCCGAAAACTTTTGAAACAACAAGCTGTAGTTATTGATGTAAATACCAAGGCTAACCTTACACTATTCGATCCCAATCGGGAATGGACCTTTGCTCCGGAAAATAATTTTTCCAAGTCGAAAAACTCTCCGTGGTTAGGGAGTAAGCTTAAAGGGAAAGTGACGGCTGTATTCAATAATGGAAAACAGTGGTTAGATGTTTAAAACCATTCCAAGACTTGCCTTTATTTCTGTACGAAACGGATTGGTAGCCGGTGCGTTGGGCTTTGGTTTTATTCTTACACTCTACTATATAGGAAAGCATCCCTTTCTTTTTCCGGTATACTTTGATTTTCGCCTAATTTTATTTTCTGTTTTTATGGTGATGGGCCTGAAGGAGATCAGAGACTATCATCAGAACGGATTGCTTTCCTTTGGCGAGGGGATGGTGAGCAATCTGGTGTTTACCGTTGTTTTTGCATTGCTTATCGCAACCTTGATTATATTTTTTTCTGCGATAGAGCCGGGTTTTGTTTCCAATTATATTGAGGTAGCCACTGCGCAATTGAAATCCTTTGAGCCGGCTATCGTTGAAAAATTGGGAAAAACGGAGTTTGATAGAAATTTAAGCGCTCTTCCGGGTACTTCGGGGCGAGATCTTGCCACAGACTATCTGATAAAAAGCTTTATCATTAGTTTTTTTATTAGCATTATTATATCTGTAATTTTAAGACGACAACCAAAAACCAATTAAAATCATGGAAGAAACAAAAGAAGAATCAACCCTGATGAGCCACATTATTCGCTGGGGACTAATTGTTAGTGGTGTAAGCATTACCCTCACAGTATTGCTCTATGCTATTGACTACACCTTAATGGTACAACTAAAGACTTTATTTATAAGCCTTCTGATCTATCTCGGAATAACTATTTATGGAGGTATTGATTACCGTAAAAGTGTGGGCGGTTATTTAAAGTATGGTAAGGCCTATATGCATGGTTTGGGTGTGTTGGTAGTCTCTGGATTTGTAGCTACCCTTTTCGCATTTGTATTGTATAACTTCATTGATTCAGAATTACCTCAGAAATTAACGGATGCTTCTTTGGAGAATACACGCGCCATGATGGAAAATTTTGGTGCTCCGGAAGATTCCATTGAGCCCGCGCTGGAAAAAGCAAGAGAGCAATCTGAAAAGCAATTTAGCCCAAGTGGACAGGCGCTTGGTTTTGTATACATGGTTATATTTTCGGCAATCATGGCTTTGATTTCGGCTTTGTTTGTTCGCAAAAACGAACCGGAAGAAACGATTTAAAATTTTGAATGAATATTTCAGTGATCATTCCTGCTAAAGACGAGCAGGAGTCCATACCCGAACTTTGTCAGTGGATAAGCCGTGTGATGCAAACACACGGCTTTTCTTATGAAGTTCTTTTTGTGGATGACGGAAGCACCGATGGCACGTGGGCGGAAATTCAAAAGGCAAATCTCATAAATTCATCTTTTAAGGGAATCAAATTCAATCGCAATTTTGGTAAGTCTGCTGCCCTGCATACCGCTTTTAAAGAAGCGCGGGGCGAGGTAGTAATTACTATGGATGCCGATTTGCAAGACAGCCCGGATGAAATCCCGGAATTGTATAGGCTTATCAAACAAGAAGGGTTTCACCTTGTTAGTGGTTGGAAAAAAAAGCGCCACGATCCGATTTCAAAAACGATTCCCTCAAAGTTTTTTAATTATGTTACGCGCAAACTATCGGGTATACCGTTGCATGATTTTAATTGTGGATTAAAAGCGTATCAATTAACGGTGGTAAAAAATATTTCGGTTTATGGCGAGATGCACCGCTACATACCGGTGATTGCCAAGTGGGCAGGCTTTACCAAAATTACGGAGAAGATTGTTGAGCACCGTGAACGGAAATACGGCTATAGCAAATTTGGGTGGGAGCGTTTCGTGCGTGGCTTTCTTGATTTATTATCCATAACTTTTATTGGAAGATTTGCGCAGCGACCCATGCATTTTTTTGGTACGTGGGGCATTATCTCCTTTTTGTTTGGATTGGGTTTTACTATAAAGATTTTATACGATAAAATTGATTCGGTCTTCCTTTCTAAAATTCCATTGAAACG
>JAEUUB010000144.1 GCA_016787745.1 Cyclobacteriaceae bacterium | reverse complement strand
CTTTGGGATACGTGATTATCTTCTTTCGTTTTCCGTTCGGATAATTTTCAATCCAATCGTTTATGCGCTCACCCCAATGATATTCTCCCACCACGGCTATCTGACCATTCTCATGAAAATAGTAGTAATAACCTTCTTTCTCGCCATATTCGATGGGCGTTATTTCTTTCAGTTTCTTTCGCTCGTTAGGATCATAATACGTTACCAGTGATTCCTTCGGCCAACCCTTATAGTATTTCTCTTTATCCTGCACCAGGTTTTGCCGGTCATATTGCATCCACCGGCCATGGCGGGTTCCCTTATAAAAAATTCCTTCTTCGATCAGCGCATCACCCACCATTCTTTTATAAGGACCATGCGCAAGCACACCTTTGCGTACATCAAAGGCTCCTACACTTGTTTTCCTAAGCTCTCTGCGGGTGAAATCGTACCAATAAACATCGCGGGCAAAGCCACCGGGTTTATCGGTTTTTTTTAAAACATAGAAAAGCTCAACAACCATTTTGTCGCCATAGCCCTTGCGGGTAAACGCCTTTTTGGTTTTGATCCCGTAATAAACTTTCTTCTTGGGTTTTTTCTTTTTAGTAACGATGGGCTCCTCGTTTTGATCCAACTCCAATAGGGTAAAGGGTTTGTCTGTATCAAACGTAAACTGACCTTCCTGAATAGTAGGTTCTTTTTGCGCCCACACAGGCAGCGTGCCAATCAAAATCAATAAAATAAGAATGCGGGCGTTCATAACTCAATAACGAAATTAGGGAAAATAAATTTTCCCTAACTTGTTATCTTTTGTCTGATAGAAATTATCCAACCAACTCTACACTGCGCTTGATAAAGCTGGTAAGGTCGGCACCCGTAAGCATATTCTGCGAAAGTAAGGCAAGATCGTACACTTGTTTGGCCAATTTTGTTTTCTGCTCCTCGGTTTCAGCCTTAAGAATTTTCTGCACAAGCGCATGATTGCCATTAATCGCTACATTATAGCTATCCGGCATATTACCCATAAAACCATACATGCCGCCTCCCCCTCCGGTGCGACTCATGTCCTTCATTCTGCGCATCCACTCACTCATGGTAATGGTAACCGGTAAATCTTCCGGAGAAAGGGATTCTACCGCCAGGGTCATGTTTTTGTTATTGATCGCTTTTTCGAAAACTGTTTTCACAGCATCCTCTTCTTCCTTACTAAGGATAGACGCAGCCTTTTCTTCTTTGGCAATCAGTTTATCTATCGTGTCGCTGTCTACGCGCTTTAACTGAGTCTTTTCCAGTTTCTGTTCCAGGTGGTTGATGAAATGGCTGTCCAGCACACCATCCAGGACTAACACATCATACGCCCTGTTTTTTGCAATCTCCACAAACGCGTGTTGTTTGCCCGCATCAGTGGTGTACAGGTAAACTACATTCTTGTCTTTATCTGTCTGGTTAACTTTTACTTTTTCTTCGTATTCTTTAAAAGTAAAGTATTTGCCTTCTGAATTTTTTAGCAACGCGAATTCCTTTGCTTTTTCAGAAAACTTCTCATCGCTGATGATTCCGTATTTTACAAACACGCTGATGTCGTCCCACTTCTTCTCGAACTCCGCCCGGTCTTTGATAAACATGTCTACCAGTTTATCGGCCACCTTTTTGGTGATGTGAGCACTTATTTTTTTCACATTGGCATCGCTTTGTAAATAACTGCGCGATACGTTTAACGGAATATCAGGCGAATCCAGTACTCCGTGCAGCAACATCAGGAAGTCGGGAACAACGTCTTTTACTTCATCGGTAATAAACACCTGCCGAGAGTAGAGTTGTATTTTGTTCCGTTGAATTTCAAAATCGTTCTTAATCTTTGGGAAGTAAAGAACCCCTGTAAGATTGAACGGGTAGTCTACGTTTAAATGAATCCAGAATAGCGGATCTTCAGTAAAGGGGTAGAGTTCCTTATAAAATTTTAAATAATCTTCGTCTTTTAACTCCAGCGGAGCTTTGGTCCAGATGGGAGCCGTATTATTAATGATCCGATCGGATGTAACGGTTTTATATTTTGGTTTATTGTCCTTGTCTATTCCGTCTTCAACGCTATCTTCCTTTGTGCCAAACTTAATTTCAACGGGTAAAAACTTACAGTACTTTTCTAAAATTCCTTTTAAGCGAAACTCATCTAAAAATTCTTCAGAGTCTTCGTTGATGTGCAGGATTACATCCGTACCCCGGGTCGTTTTTTCATCGGGACTGAGTTCAAATTCGGTAGACCCATCGCACTCCCAGCGGGCGCCTTCCGTTCCTTCTTTGTAGGATTTTGAAACCACCTCAACCTTCCCCGCCACCATAAAGGCCGAGTAAAATCCCAAACCAAATTTTCCGATGATATCCTTTGCATCCCCCTTGTCTTTAAACTTTTCAACGAATTCGGCAGCGCCTGAAAAAGCAATCTGATTTATGTATTTTTTTATTTCCTCGCCCGTCATGCCAAGCCCCTTATCACTTACCGTGATGGTCTTGTTCTTCTTATCGAACGAAACTTCAATTTTCAAATCGCCAAGTTCGCCATTGAACTCACCTAAGGCAGCTAACTTTTTCAGTTTTTGAGTGGCATCCACGGCATTGCTCACCAACTCACGAAGAAAAATTTCGTGGTCGGAATACAGGAATTTTTTGATGATCGGGAAAATGTTCTCGGTATGAATGGAGATTGAGCCTTTCTCGGTTGCTGTAGTCATAATTTGTCAGGTTTTGCAAAAAAATTCTTCAAACGCTTCAACTCAAATGATGTTCCAATCGATGCTGAAGTGACAGGATGACAGGATTTAAGTAATAAAAAAGAGGTTGTCTCAAAAATATTTTTGAAACATTTTAGTTCATTCCGGGCAAGCGAGTTGAACCCAAGCTGAAAATTAGTTTCCTAATCAGATTCAATTCTGGTAGAAGTCTGGCGCGACCCAGAATCTCAATTTACCTTTGATGGCGAGATCGCGGCTCAAAGGCCGCGATGACTAAATGACTTTTGGGACAGCCTCTTTTAACTAGTTTAAATTAAAAGCTACTCTTCGGAATTGACTGTTTGTGCAGCCTGCTCTAACTCTATTTCCTCGCCATCTTTATTCAAAAAATGAAACTCGGTAATCCCGAGCGAACTGTCTTTTACCAGGTTGATCCACTTCTTGTATTTGAAAAAAAGTTTAACCCGTTTAGAAATTATTCCTTTAGTGTAATACGCGAATAAAAAGGGATGAAGCGCCAATACCAGTTTGGCTTCATTCTGTTTTACAAACAGATGTTCCAAATGTCTTTCGATAAGGTCGGTAATTAAAATACTGGCCATGATGTTGCCCGACCCATTGCAGGTAGGACAAACTTCTTTCGTGGCAATATTCATTTGCGGGCGCACACGCTCGCGTGTAATCTGCATGAGCCCGAACTTGGAAAGCGGAAGAACCGTATGCTTGGCGCGATCGCGTTCCATCTCATCCTTCATCGCATTGTAGATGGTCTTCTTATTCTCTGCACTGCGCATATCAATAAAGTCAACCACAATAATGCCGCCCATATCGCGCAGGCGTAATTGACGAGCCACCTCTTTGGCTGCCTCCAGGTTTACGGACATAGCCGTTGTCTCCTGATTCTCCTCACGGTTGGATTTGTTCCCGCTGTTTACATCAATTACATGAAGTGCCTCGGTGTGCTCAATGATCAGGTATCCTCCGCCCCGCAAACTCACGGTTTGCCCAAAGGCCGATTTTATTTGTTTTTCAATCCCGTAATGCTCAAAGATTTTAGCTTTACCGGTGTACATTTTGGCTATTTTCTCCTTCTCAGGAGCAATATTGCGGATGTAGTTCTTTACCTCCTCAAAAATCTTCTTGTCATCGATGTGAACATTATCAAACGACTCGTTAAGCACATCGCGCAATACGGAAGACGTTTTGCTGAGTTCGCCAATAATCTTGTCGCGGGGATTGCCCTCCACCATGCGGGCGATGCCGTCTTCCCAGGTTTTTACCAGGTTTCGCAAATCTTTGTCCAGCTCCGCTACTTCCTTGCCTTCGGCAACGGTGCGTATGATAACTCCGAAATTTTCGGGTTTGATGGATTGGATTAAACGCTGAAGACGCTTGCGTTCGTCACTACTGGAAATGCGTTTAGATACATTAACTCCGGAGCCGAAAGGCACCAGTACCAGATAGCGTCCTGCTATTGAAATCTCGCACGAAAGTCGCGGGCCCTTGGTGGAGATTGGTTCTTTCACCACCTGTACCGGTATCAGCTGATTTCTCGAAAGTTGCTGGGCGATTTTCCCATGCTTGTCAATTTCTTTCTCGAGTTGGAATTTATCCAGCTTCCCTCCGGTAATTTTCTTCGCGCGAACAAGTTTGGTGAATTTTTGTAATGAACTGAACTGCGGACCCAGATCTAAGTAGTGAAGGAAAGCATCCTTTTCGTACCCAATATCAATAAATGCTGCGTTCAATCCCTGAACTACCTTTTTAACAGTACCCAGGTAAATATCACCTACTACAAACTTACCCCCTCCCGAATCCTCATGGTATTCGACAAGTTGTTTGTCACGAAGAAGAGCTATACGACATCCGTCCTGAGTAGCACTAATAATAAGTTCGTTACTCAAAACTTTTAAAATTTACTTCACCCACTTCCTTATTCTATTTAAGTAAATGAATGAATTGATGTTAGATTATTTCTTCTTATGTCTATTCTTTCTCAAACGCTTCTTACGCTTGTGAGTAGCCATCTTATGCTTTTTTCTTTTCTTACCACTTGGCATAATGCTTTTCAATTTTTGCACTAACGCTGTCGTTAGCGCGGTTAAACAACTATTTTTTATTCTAAATCTTTAAGATACGAATCGGCTGTGGCCTGCACGGCCGGATCCTTATCTAACTTTTTCACTAATTCAAATTGCTGCCGTGCCTTTTCCTTATTCCCTTTGTTCAAATAAGCCACTCCCAACAATAACTGCCCTTGAACGTGATTTGGATTCACTGCTTTTAGTTCTTCAAAGCGTTCAATCGCCCGGTCATATTGCCCTGATTGAATGGAGAGCATACCCATATTAAATAGAGCAAACTCATTTTTTGGGTCTTCCGCCAAAACCTCACGCATCATTGTTATGCCTTGCATGGGGGCCTTGGAACTTAAATATGTCATGGCCACTTTGGTTTTTACTTCCAGATTTTTTGGATCAGTCTCCAGAATTTTACCCAACCAAAAACGTGTCTTTTCGGCCAGTTGCTCTTGCTTGGCCGGCTCCATAGCAAAGGAGTAGGCCTCGTAGTAACTGTTACCGGCTTTCAAAAAACTTTCCGATGTATTAAAGAACGTTGCTGCTTTCTCTGCGAACCATGCTGCGCTATCAAATTGACCCGCCTGCGTATACAGGGTTCTTAAAGAGTCGGCAAAGATAGCATTTTTTTGATTCGCTGGGGTTTCAGCAAACTGGCCCCGAACCGATCGAATCGAAGCCGACAAGTTGGCCGGCACTTCGGTATGAGAAGTGGGTGGGCTCGCAGCCTCCTCTTTTAATTGACTTTCGTTTTCAACTACCGATTTTGGCAACAGAAAGATAAGCCAAATCAAAGCGGCTGCAGCAAGTACTAAAAAGATTCGGGATTTTAACATGCCATGTTCGTTGTTGTCAATTCGGGAATGGGCAATTCGAAACAAGTACCCAACACCGAATAACCACCAACTATTTTTCAGCCAGTTGCTTTACCTTGTCGCTATTCTTAATCTTATTGATGAATATCTTGGCAGGCTTAAAGCTTGGGATATAATGTTCGTCAATAATAATAGCGGTGTTGCGCGAAATATTGCGGGCAATTTTTTTCTTTCTCTTCTTATTAATAAAACTTCCAAAACCACGAACGTAAATATTATGACCGCTGGCCATATTGGTTTTAACAATGTTGAAAAAAGCCTCTACGGATGCGGAGACATCTGCCTTGTCGATCCCGGTTTTTTCTGCGATTTGATTGATTACGTCTGCTTTGGTCACGGTATAGTGGGTTTTTAATTCTAAAAATTCAGGGCTGCAAATTTAAACGCAGTTTGTTCAAACGCAAAATGAATTTACTGATTATCACACAGATGTGAACTTTAATTACGACCAAAGACTAATCCGTTCTTTGGATTAATCTGTTTTTAGGACATTCGTGCGTGAGCAGCCTCAAAAAATGAACAAAAAAGTTTTCTCAAAAAAAATAATAGCCTGGTACGAAGAAAATAAAAGGAGCCTGCCCTGGCGCCAAACCCGCGACCCTTATAAAATCTGGCTTTCCGAAGTCATCCTGCAACAAACCCGCATCGCTCAGGGTCTTCCGTATTATCTGTCTTTTGTAAAAACCTTTCCAACCGTAAAATCTCTTGCCATAGCCCCCGAAGACAAAGTGTTAAGGTTGTGGCAAGGCCTTGGTTATTATTCACGCGCCCGAAATCTACATGCCTGCGCAAAAAAAATTGACAAAGAGTATAGCGGAAAGTTTCCGGCCTCTTTTGAGGAATTAAAAAAACTTCCGGGCATTGGCGATTATACTGCTGCGGCTATCGCATCAATTGCTTTTCAAATACCTGTGGCTGTTGTGGATGGAAATGTGTTTCGTGTACTGTCCCGGATATTTGGCATTGAAGAAGAGATTTCAAGCAATAAGGGGAAGGCCGTCTTTATGGCGAAAGCCAATAGTCTTATCCCTGCCGATCGGCCAGATGTCTTTAATCAGGCGGTTATGGAATTTGGGGCTTTGCATTGCACTCCACAAAATCCCGGATGCCTGAGTTGCGTTTTTGCAAAAGATTGTGTGGCCAATATTCATGAGATACAAAACCTGTTACCCGTAAAGATTCCAAAACAAAAAATAAAGAAGCGATACTTGAATTATCTCGTGATTCAGCAAAAGGGAAAGTTATTGATGCGAAAACGGGGCCCGGGTGACATCTGGAATGGGCTTTACGATTTTCCGCTTATCGAAACCAAAAAAGCTGTTAGATCATCGGAGATCTGGAAACATAAAAAAGAAATAAAGCTGACCATAGATTCAACGGCCGGGCGCTACAAACATTTGCTTTCGCATCAACACCTGATTGTTCAATTTGTTTTGGCCACTATTCCCATTGTTCCGCTAAAGGCGCTGATCAAAAGAGAAAATTTATCGTTCTATTCAAAAAAAGAAATTGAAAAGCTTCCTAAACCCATCGTGATCAATCGATTTTTAAGGGAATCAGAATTTTTGAAGTAGGCGGAGAAAATTTTGATAGTTTTGTATCGCGTAAAATCAATTTCTAAAAAAATAATTCATCGATATGTCAGGCGTAAATAAAGTAATCTTAGTAGGGCGATTGGGGAAAGACCCTGAAGTAAGAAATCTCGAAAACGGAGCTACCGTGGCTAACTTCACAATGGCAACCTCGGAAGTATATAAAGACAGAACTACAGGCGAACGCAAAGAAATTACCGAATGGCACAATGTTGTTTTGTGGCGTGGGCTAGCCGAAACCGCATCCAAATACCTGCATAAAGGCGACCAGGTTTATATCGAAGGTAAGTTGCGTACCCGAAGTTGGGAGAAAGAAGGAGTTACCCGGTACACAACTGAAATAATTGGCGATAACATGACCTTGCTAGGCTCGCGCCCGGGTGGCGCTGGCGAACGACCTTCACAACCCCAGTATACACAAGGGGGTGATGATCCAAAAGGCGCACCGGATAACTCAACAGACGATCTTCCGTTCTGATGTTTGCTGAAACGCGGAAGGTTTCTTGTGTGAAGAATAGTAAATCTGGGTATGGGTGGATTGCCTTAGGGCTATTGTTTTTAATTTCATCCTGCAACCGTGAGTACCAACCCAAACCTAAGGGATATAACCGACTGGTTTTACCTTTGGCCGAGTATCAAATCTCACCGGATTCCCTCCCTTATCAATTTGAATATTCTACGTCAGCGAAATTGCTGCGCGATTCATCGTGGATAAGCGAACGCAACTGGGTTGAAATTTATTACCCTTCCTTAAAGGCGAATGTTCATATTACTTATAAGAAATTAGACAACCGCGAACAATTTCTTAAAGAGTTGCTTAACGATTCATACAATCTTACTTCCAAGCAACAAATCAAAGCTTCGGCCATTGATGAGGTTATTGTGGTTACACCCAGTGGCAAAACAGCCGTGATTGCAGAAATAGCGGGCGAGGTGCCCAGTCAATTTCAGTTTACCATGACTGATTCATCGAAGAACTTTCTACGAGGGGCACTTTATTTTAACACGAAAGTGCAAAACGATTCGCTGGCCCCGGCCATTGAATTTATGAAAAAGGAAACGCTGCACTTCATCAATACCCTTCAGTGGAAAAATTAGGGTAGTGCAAAACATTTTCATCAACGTTTTGATTCGGCTAACTTGCCAATATTCAAACAGAACCTTTGGCAAATTATTTTACTACTTCCCTTGAGTTCTTAAAAGGCGTTGGTCCGCAGCGTGCCGCACTCCTGCAAAAGGAGTTAAAACTTTTTACGTTTGGAGATCTCGTTCAGCACTATCCCTTTCGGCACGAAGATCGAACCCGGTTTTACGCCATCAAGGAAATCAATGATGCTATGCCCTATGTTCAACTAAAGGGCAAGGTCACCGATTTCGAAATCATAGGCGGTGGATTTAAAAAACGATTGGTGGGTCATTTTGAAGATGGCAGCGGAGGATTGGAGCTTGTGTGGTTTCAGGGGATCAACTGGGTAATGCAAAAAATAAAACCCAACATAGAGTATTTTGTATTTGGTAAGCCCAACCGATTTGGAAGCAAACTTTCGATCGCACATCCTGAAATCGAGCCCGTAACGCCAAACAATGAAAGGGGAGGATTTCTTCAGCCGGTTTATCCAATTACAGAAAAATTAAAGTCGCGGTACATCGACAGTAAATTTCTTTCGAAGCTCATTACCGAGATTTTAAAAGGGGCTCAAAGTCAGATTCGCGAAACCTTACCTGCAGCAGTACTTCAAAAGCATCAACTACTAGACAAGCGATCGGCTCTGCTGGCTATTCACTTTCCCCAAAGTCACGAGCAATTGGCCCGCGCCCGTACACGACTTAAGTTTGAAGAGCTCTTTTACATTCAGCTTCGGTTGATCAAAATGAAGTTGGTGCGCCAGGAAAAGTTTAAAGGAATTATTTTTAATGATGCCACCATTCTTACTCAATTCTATAAAGAACATCTCCCTTTTCCTTTAACAGAAGCGCAGAAGCGTGTGGTTCGCGAAATCTATTTGGATATGAAAAGCGGCAGGCAGATGAACCGGCTTTTACAAGGCGATGTGGGCAGCGGCAAAACAATTGTGGGATTTATTTGTATGCTGCTGGTTATTGGCAGTGGCGCACAAGCCACGCTGATGGCTCCGACAGAAATATTGGCACAACAACATTTCAATAATCTGAAAAAGTATGCCGATCTGATGGGCGTTACAATCGCTCTGCTAACCGGCTCCATAAAGAAGAAAGACCGCAAGCCGATTCATCAAGCGTTAGAAGCAGGCACTTTACAAATTCTGGTAGGTACGCATGCCTTGCTGGAGGAGGGTGTTCAATTTAATAAACTCGGCCTGGCCGTAATTGATGAACAACATCGCTTTGGCGTAGCCCAGCGCTCTAAACTTTGGCAAAAAAACTCAGATGTGTATCCGCATGTTTTGGTAATGACTGCCACCCCCATACCCCGTACGCTGGCCATGACGCTCTACGGAGATCTGGAGATTTCTGTGATTGATGAATTGCCGAAGGGAAGAAAGCCGATCAAAACAACACATCGGTATGACACACATCGGTTGCAGGTTAATGGATTTTTAAAAACGCAAATGGATGCGGGCCGCCAGATTTATGTAGTATATCCCCTTATTGATGAGTCGGAAAAGTTAGACTTGAAGCATTTGATGGATGGATACGAAAGTATGAGTCGTGCATTCCCTGATGTAGCCATCAGTATTGTACACGGGCAAATGAAATCTGAGGCAAAAGATTTTGAGATGGCCCGTTTTGTAAAAGGGGAAACAAAAATAATGGTGGCCACCACGGTGATTGAAGTGGGCGTGGATGTTCCCAATGCATCGGTGATGGTTATTGAAAGTGCCGAACGTTTTGGGTTGTCTCAATTGCATCAATTGCGGGGCCGGGTAGGTCGGGGAGCCGAACAATCGTATTGCATTTTAATGACGGGCAATAAACTAAGTGCCGATTCGAAAATAAGAATCAGTACAATGGTAAAAACAAACAACGGCTTTGAAATTTCAGAAACTGATTTGCAATTACGGGGGCCCGGAGATTTAATGGGTACTCAGCAAAGTGGCGCGTTGGATTTACTCATTGCCGACCTGGGAAAAGATGGGGAAATCCTAAAACAAGCCCGTGAAGCCGCCCAACACATTTTGGAAAATGATCCAATACTGGCAAAGCCGGAGAACAAATGCGTTCGATTACAAACAGAATCAGCAAAACACAGTGCCGTTAATTGGAGTCGCATCAGTTAATATCCTCTTTTTAGGGGATTTTTAAAGCAGGGTTACAAATTGAATGCTGAATGCATGTAAGTAAGAAGTAACTTTTGATTAACTTTATCTCTCTAAACCCTTAATTATGAGAGGATTTCTACTAGCCCTCAGCTGCTTTTCATTTCTGGCCGCCACCTCACAAAATGTTATTATCAAAAAAGTGGAACTGGCAGGGGAAAAGATCATCGTCCATTACGATTTGGATGATGGCAATCCAAACAATGAGTACAAACTCGATTTATTTTCATCGGTCGACAATTTTGTTGCGCCCCTTACAAAAGTTAAGGGTGATGTTGGCGATGGGATAAAGCCAGGAACCGACCGAAAAATTGAATGGAGTGTTCGCGAGGAGATAGGTAGTTATAAAGGCCGGTTGTCGCTAGAGATTCGCGGCAAAGTTTATATTCCCTTTGTCAAGTTGCAAAACTTTAATGCAGAACGATCTTATAAGCGGGGTAAGAGTTATAGTATGGCCTGGAAGCCGGGAAACACGAATCCCATCAATATAGAATTGTATAAAGGCGGCCAACGAATAAGTGGTGAAATGAATCAGCCAAATAATGGCGGTCACACTTTTTATATTCCCGCCCAGGCAAAAAAAGGCAATGACTATCGATTAAAAATTACGGACACAAAAAGTTCGGAAGATATTTTGTACACGTCTGAATTTAAAGTGAAACCTAAAGTTCCGTTGGCGCTCAAAGTGCTTCCTGTTATCGCTTTAGGGGGTGCTGCGGCTGCCTTGCTGGGAGGGGGAGGCGGAACACCTGAAGATTCTTCTGGTGGAGGAAATGGAGACATTCCCTTGCCCGCACTTCCTGGAGGTAACTGATGAAAAATGAAAAAGACTTATAGCGATATGATTAAACTCTACTTAACTAGTTCATTTATTTTTTTTACGGTACTTGGAGTTGCACAAAATTATACCGCACTCAATGGGCCTTATTCAGGAACACCCTCAAAAATAATAAGTACCGGCAGTTCATTAATAGGCACTGTTTATGGAAATGGTCTTTTAAAGAGTACGGATAACGGCATTACCTGGACAGCCACCAATACCGGATTGACCAACCTCTATCTCAACGACATTACAAGAGACGCTGTAAGCGGAAAATTATATGCCTTGGCCTATAGCCAGGTATTCACCTCTACAGATAATGGCGCGAATTGGTCTTTAACCGCCAATAGTGGGTTTACCAATGGCCGATTCATTCGTAAGGCAACAAGTTTTTTATACATCATTGGCGGTAACAATGTTATTTACAGGTCTTCCAACGATGGAGTTACCTGGTCGCAGGTTAATTC
>JAEUUB010000111.1 GCA_016787745.1 Cyclobacteriaceae bacterium | reverse complement strand
GGGTTTTGCCAGCGGAGCTGAAAACATGGATTTTTCGGATCCCGATCAGGCGGCTGGAATGTTTGGGGCCATTATGGCCGCGGCTGGGGCAACATGGATCTTGGCTATGATAATCCAGGTGCTTTATTTCAGTTTTATGGAGTCTTCGAAAGCACAGGCTACGGTTGGTAAAATGGCGCTTGGCTTAAAAGTTACCGATCTTCAAGGGAACAAACTGGATTTTTCGAAAGCATTGATTCGAAACCTCTGCCGTTTGATTTCGAACCTTACGATGTTGATTGGGTATATCATTGCCGCTTTTACTGAGAAAAAGCAAGCGTTGCATGATATAATAGCTGGTACGTTGGTGTTGAAAAAGTGAATTTTATAGATAAACTTTTTAGAGAGGCTGCCTCAAAAGTCATCTGGTCATCGCGGGCCTGACCCGCGATCTCGTTTTTTTAAATGGATGATGTCATTCTGGCTCAAGGCCGGCATGACATTTCAATCTTATTCGACTTTTTAGACAGCCTCTTTTTATTTTCTGTAAAAACGAATTTGATTAGGCATTATCTCGACCGTTGCGGGTAGAAATCCAATTAACTCACCCTCTGCTTCAAGAATCGTTCTTTTATAGGCTGAAAGCTTAATGTGTGTGGCTGGCAAATACAGAATGCCTGGATCCTTTATTTTTTTTCTTGCTTTGATCTGTTGCAGATAGAAAAGAAACTTGAAAAGAGGAACATCGGTTGCAACAAATGTATTAAACAAGCCATCATCGACTGCCGCTTCAGGAGCAACAAAAATTTTGTTACCAAACGATTGCCCATTGGCTATGGCAATAACTCTAGCGTTGCCGGTCCAATGCCAGGGTCCAGACTGTAATTCAAATTGCTCAGGAGTATGAGATAAAAAAGTTTGGATAATAGCCAACAGATATTTTAGGCCTGCGGGTAACCATTTCGCTAAAGTCTCCATCCGTTGCACCGTAGCGGGGCCCATGCCTACACTGCAAACATTAATGAAGTAATGAACAGTCTGCTGGCTCTTTTCATTTTGACAAGTAACTTTACCAATGTCGGTAAGCGTTGGCTGGTGAGTGCTCAATAAATCGATTAAAGACGCTACATCTGCAGAGAGTTTTGCAGTACCCGCAAAGTCATTTCCCGAACCAAGCGGAATCAGGCCAAGGGCGGGCAATGTATGCTGAGCAGCTAAGCTCATCATGCCATTTAATACCTGATTTAAGGTGCCATCTCCGCCCACGGAAATAATGACATCA
>JAEUUB010000005.1 GCA_016787745.1 Cyclobacteriaceae bacterium | reverse complement strand
TTATCCATCAACCGCAATAATTCGTTGCATTTATTAATGATGGTTACCCGTTGTCCCCAGGCGAGGGTGGCTGCCAGAAAACCAGCAATTTCTACATCCTGTTTTTTATTAAATCGATGGGGAATACAAACTGGATCCGATTCAATAAAATCCAATGTATTGTAATGATTGGCTTTGGCATCTAAAAATGCCTTAAGTTTATCGTGGTTACGTTTACTGCCCACCATCAATTTGAAAAACGTAATTCTACCCTGCGGTTGATGGCCCGCGAAGATTCGTTGGTTCCTTTCACCAGCGGAGTTTGCTTACCGAAACCCATCGTTTTTATTCTGGCCGGATCAATGCCTTGCTCAATCAGGTAATCGGCAACGCTCCCCGCCCGATGCAACGATAACTCCAGGTTGTATGCATCCGATCCTATGTCATCCGTATGACCGGTGACCACTACCTTCCATGTTTTATAAAAGCGCATAATTTCAACTAGTCTTTTCAGTTCCGGGTAGGATGACTCCAGGAGGGTAAAATCATTATATCGGAACTGAATGTTTTTTAAAACATAGTCTTCATTGGTTTTTATTTCCGGATATCCAGTTAATACAGGGGCTTGCGAAACACCCCCTACCTTAACAACTTTAACATCATCAATATAAAAATACGCGGCTTTAGCAAGCATGGGCTCATTGCCTTGAGCGTTCTCAATAAATTGGGATCGGGTTTTACCATCTGTTGAAAAATTCCCGATCGTAAGGAATCGTTCCCCCCCCTTTGCTTCATAGGTGTATCCAAAGCGCGTCCACAATCCGGTTGACCGGTTATAGATAGTTCGGTTTATTCTTTCGTAAGAGGGTGCGATTGGAAAGACGCCATCTTTTGTATTTCGATGAGATGAATCGGATAACAAAATCCCGATCCGATCGATGCTGTACTTTGAGTTGGAAGACAGTTTAAAATAAAATTCAACAAGATACTTTCCACCGGGCTCCAAAGGCTCGAGTAGTTCTGCCTGAATGTATTCCCGATAAGGATCCCGCTTTCCAAATACATACGCGTAAATTCCTGCATACCCCGCGCCTGTATAGGCTTTAGAAAAACCAGCCCAGTTGGAGGGTACTCCGGCATTGCCTACACTACATGTATTGAAAATATCGGGTGTTCCAAAGGTGGGAGAAAACCAGCCCGGAGCCAATTTACCCTCTTGCAAGTAATTATAGGAGCCCGGGCAATCAAAAAAACTTTCAAAGCTTGCGTTTGGCACCAGATTCTGCGCAGAGGAATTCGCCCCCATTATTATCAATAAAACACCGCTTGCAGCTTTGGTAAAAAGATAGTTCATCCATGAACGTTACTTGTAGTAGGTAACTTCCACTCTAAATCGTGGATCAATTGCGCCCAACCTGTCATACGCTGATTTGGAAATTTTTATAATCACGTTTGTGTTGGCACCAATGTTAGGCAGCTCGCCTGCCACCCGTACAAAAACCTCCCGATTATTCAATTCATTCCTAACTTTAAGAATTGTACCAACCTTAGCTGTACGGTGCAGTGCCAGGTATTTTCGATTTCCATCGGTACCTTCAATTAGCTCGGCCAGTCCTCCTTCTTTAACTTCGTCAGTACCCGTTACCTTTTCAGAGATTCGGATGCTTGTTTCCGCAGGAGGTTTCGTGTCGACCTTTGGCGTAGTGGTTGTAACAACTTCAGGCGCTTTAACTTCTGTTTTGGGTTCTATCGGCTTGGTTACCATGGATTCGGCCACTACTAACGTTTGCCCGATTTTTACTTCATCGCTGGTAAGGTTATTCCATTCCCGAATTTGCTGAACGGTTATTCCATACTGCCGCGCTATTGAGAATAGAGTCTCTTTGGAAGCAACTATATGAACGCCCGACTTATTACTTACAGTGCTCACGGTTTCTGTAGCGGGTGCTTTCTTTTTAATTACGAGCTCCTGCCCGGTCGAGAGGGAATTGTCTTTCAAATTATTCCAGGCTTTTACTTCGTCCACCGAAACATCATAAAGGCGCGAAATGGAAAAGAGCGTTTCGCCTGCGGTTACTTTGTGAATGCGAATGCCGCTGGATTGAACTTTTGACTTAGGAACATAGGGCACTTTTAGAATTTGGCCCACCGCCAGACCTCCATCCGCTGTGGGATTTTCTTCCAGAATGGCAGTAATAGGCACTCCATACCGCCTTGAAATTCCATACAGTGTCTCTTTTTCATCAATGCGATGAATAATGAACTGTTTTCCGTTGATGGTTTCCATGCGCAGCGAATCTGCCGGAGAAGACCATGAAACAAGAGCTAAAAAAATTACTTTAATCATAGGTTAAACAATGCGAAAAGTTACCAATTCTGATTTGTTCTTCACAAAAAAGAGAAAATCATAAGCAATAAAAAATGTATTTATGCCTATCCCTTTCAAATTCGTGCCAATTTCCTCATTCCACAACAATTCTCCGGCTTTCGTAAAGCAGGCCAGCACATTTGTGAAAGCGCCCGGATTACCGAAATAGTAAGAAATAAAAATGAAATGGATGGCCTCAAGATACTCGGCTCCTAACAACGGAATAATGTTTAGTCTGGTCTTCAAAAAATCTTTTACCGTTTTAAATTCGGGTTCTCCTGCTACGTATTGAAACGGCTGCTGAACCTCATTCGTATACCCCGCTTCATTTTCTATTTGTCCATCCAACATTTTACCGTCTTCCAGCGAAAGGGAAACGATGCGTGTGATGTCGGGATTGGCCGTATTCTCAAAAATTTTTAAAGAAACATGGCGAGGCGAAACGGATAGCAGGTTTATCCACCAGGGTTCGGGCAGAGAATCATTTTGCCAAACTATTTTCTTGTTTTCAAAGTCGATAGCTGTAATGGTCACTTCACGCCTCACCTCATTGCGTTCCTCCAGAATAAGCCATCTTTTTCCCGGAACCACCAAAGCATTCCATACCGAAGAAGCAAGTTGTAATGAAAAATGATGACGGGGTTTTTCGATCAAGACTTAGTACTTTTATAACAAAAATAACATAACCATGCGAAAGCTGCTGTTCCTTCTTTGCCTCCTGGGATTGATTCCGGCCCTGACTAATGCGCAGAACGAAAAGAAGAAAGTGATGGTGATGGAGATCAAGGCGGAAATTGATCCGCGCATGGCTCGTTACGTGAAGTTGGCTCTTGAGCATGCGGAAACCACCCAGGCCGACATTCTTATAATTGATATGGACACCTTTGGTGGTGCTTTAAATGATGCAAAAGAAATTGTAGACCGGATTATGGATGTTAAAATTCCGGTTTGGGTTTTCATCAATTCCGATGCAGCTTCGGCAGGCGCCCTGATTTCTATCGCCTGCGATAGTATTTATATGGCCCCTGGGGCTACCATAGGAGCAGCAACTGTTGTGGATGGCTCAGGCGGAGCGGCACCCGACAAATATCAATCCTACATGCGGTCTATCATGCGATCAACAGCCGAAGAGAATGGCCGCGACCCGCGTATTGCCGAAGGCATGGTAGATGAAAATGTGGTGATTGACAGCCTTAAGCAGGCAGGCAAAGTAATTACTTTCACTACATCCGAGGCCATTGAAAATGGCTATTGCGAAGCAAAAGTTGAATCGATTGAGGACTTATTAAAACGAAATCACATTAATTCCTACGAGCTTGATACGTTCCGGTTGGGTGCGGTTGAAAAAATTATTGCCTTCTTTCTAAATCCATTTATCAGCGGCATACTTATTCTTGTAATTATTGGCGGCATCTATTTCGAGTTGCAAACTCCGGGCATTGGCTTTCCATTACTTGCGGCCGTTACTGCGCTAGTTCTTTATCTGGTTCCTTACTATCTCAACGGCCTTGCCGACTACTGGGAAATAATCGCCCTCTTTATTGGTGTTTTATTAATATTGGCCGAAGTGTTGGTTATACCCGGCTTTGGTGTAGCCGGTATTGCCGGTATTTCCCTTACGCTGATTTCGTTAATCCTTATCATGTTGAATAACGATTTCTTCAACTTTGAGTTTGTTCCGCTCGGAGATATAATTGTTGCTTCTTTTGCTATGATCGGGGGTTTGGCGGGTGGTGTGCTGTTACTCTTCTTTGGCGGTGCCCGGCTTACAAAAACAAAAGCGTTTCAACGAATTGCCTTAAGCGATACACAACAAGTAAGCAACGGTTATACCGTAAATTCTTTCCATTCAAATTTGTTAGGGAAGGTGGGAAAAGCCCACACTGTACTTCGCCCTAGCGGCAAGGTTCTTATCGATACTGAAATTTATGATGCCTTTACACGTGGAGACTTTGTTGAACAAGGTGATAAAATTGAAGTCATTGGTACCGAAGGAGTGACCTTAAAGGTTAAAAAGATCGAATGAAAATTCTTGGGGTGATACCTGCGCGCTTTGCCTCCACCCGGTTTCCGGCAAAACCCCTGGCCGACCTGGGTGGACAATCCATGATTAACCGCGTGTATGCGCAAGCCTTGAAAAGTAAATCCTTACACAAAGTTATCGTTGCCACCGATCATCAGGAGATTGTTGAGCACGTGCTGGGGTTTGGGGGAAATGTGTGTATGACCTCGGTAGATCACGTTAGCGGCACAGATCGATGTTGCGAAGTTCTTTCTAAAGAGCCTGAAATTTTTGACTATGTAATTAATGTTCAGGGTGATGAGCCCTTCATTGCTCCGGCACAAATTGATTTGCTGGCCACTTTATTAAGCGGTGAAACTGAACTGGCAACCTTAATTAAAAAGTTAGAAAAGCAAGAACAGCTCATCAATCCAAATGTAGTTAAGGTGGTTATCAACCAAAACAACCAGGCCCTGTACTTCAGTCGTTCGCCTATCCCCTACTGGCGTGGCAAGGAAACTGATTGGATCAATCAGCATGTTTACTACAAGCACATTGGTATGTATGGGTACCGAAGCGATATTCTTAAAAAAATTACATCGCTGAAAGTATCCGCACTCGAAAAAGCGGAATCGTTAGAGCAACTGCGTTGGCTCGAAAATGGTTTTAAAATAAAAACGGCCGAAACAACCCAGGAGACAATCGGCATTGATACCCCCGCAGATCTTGAACATGCGCGTCAATATTTGGCACAATTATCATGACTGAAATTCCTCCGGTAGATCATTCGCGCGAAGGCGCCTTGCGTTTTTTTAAAACCTACGTGTTGCAAAATGCTACCTCCCTTAACTCTAAAGTGGTTGTCGATCTTTCTGCCGGACGGGGCTATATTGCGCAACTTTTTTCCGACATCGGAGCCCAGGTAAAGGCGTACGATTTGTTTCCCAATCAAAATCAATTTTTTAAGGCAGCTGTAAATCCCATCGATCTTCAAAAACCTTTTCCGATAGAAAGCAACTTCGCAGATTTGATTCTATGTTGCGAAACCATTGAGCATCTTCCCAACCAATTTTTTTTATTTCAGGAAGCAGCCAGAATTCTAAAACCTGGAGGCACTTTCATTCTCACAACCCCCAATAGTTCTTCCCTACGCAGCCGGTTTTCACAATTCATATTGGAGAGTGAGCACTATGGAGCACCGGCACCCAACGAACTGAATGCCTTTACAAAATGGGAAAACAGTGAGGATGGATACTTCAGCAAATTGTTCATTAGCGGTATACTCCGGCTGCGCACGTTGGCCGCATTGAATAATTTAATAGTAAAGCATGTTCACCCTACTAAAAGAAGCTCTTCCTCGTATTTTCTTTTGGCGCTTTGGTATCCTTCGCTTTATTATTTCAATCGCAAGGCATTGAAAAAACAGATTAAGAAGGACCCGGTGCATGAGAAAACCTTTAGAGCGATTTATAAATTAAACACATCGATGAACGTGTTACTGGGAAAGCATTTGATTCTGGAATTTCAAAAAGTTTGATTAGGCCGATTCCAACCTTTTAAGCTCTTCCAGAAGGCAAAGGGTTACATCTCCAGGCCTTCCATTTCCAATAATTATGTCATTTACTTTAACGATAGGCACAATCCGCTTTGTGGTGCTGGTAAGAAAGACTTCTTTCGCGGTTAACACCTGTTGCAGCGTCACTGATTCCTCCTTAACAACATAAGGCTTGCTCGACAAACTCAAAATATTTTTCCGGGTGATTCCATGCAGCACGCGATCGGCCGGAGTTGCAACACTTTCATCTTCCTTTACAATAAAAAGGTTACACCGTGGAAATTCAGAAACCTGCCCGTTCTGATAATATAAAACATCGGCTGCTTGTTGCTCTTTCACAGCCCTTTGTAACCACACACCCATCATGTAGTTAATGGACTTAACCTG
>JAEUUB010000074.1 GCA_016787745.1 Cyclobacteriaceae bacterium | reverse complement strand
TCAGTTTACCTTTACTTCTTAATTTTTCAATTGTCTTTACGTAGTTGTCTGTCGATTGTGACCAACCTTGTCCCGATACCAAAAATGTCAGTGCTATTAGTAAACGTATCATTGTCCAATGCGGCTTGCCCCTAACGTTTGGGTTTGGGCAGTGGCGGGCTTAGGAGGCCTTAGCAATGAAGCATCGCGGAATGCTAAGGCCGACCAGGTCGTCACTGTCCACCGTGGGCAAACGTTGTAGCGAAGATAACACTTTATGTTTACTCATCACCCCGCCATTGACCAAACCTGTTGTTGTGCACAGTTTTATGCACACCTATTCTCCACCTAGCACAATCGTCTTTTCAATCATCCAAGTATCTCCAGTTCTCCTAGTGAATAATAGCAATATTTCCCCCGCATTTCCTGCTTGCATCCACTCTAGTATAACAACTGCTCTGTCGTGAATTATTGCAGGTCGCGAGAATTTCCTTAGTCCGCCACTGGTCGGGTAGAGTTTATAGATTAAGTCCCAATTTCCCGTATTATTATTGTCAAAGATGTCTACAGATAAGTTTTTAGTAAATCTTTGATCTATTTGACTTGCGGTCTTATTTACTCTATTATGTGAAGCAATTAGATTGTAAACTGTAGTATCTGCCCACATCTCATTTAGTAAGTCATAGTGTGGAAAGATTGTCCTGGCAAGCTTTAAATTCTTGTCTGTCTTTTCATGAAAATAGGTCTCAATAGTACCCAACTCTATTAAATATGGAATCGTTAAGTTTGACACTAACAGTCTATCGTTATTTTTATTTTTCTCTAACTGTATGAGAATGTCAGAAAAAATCTTATAGTCAGTTTGGTCAATCTGTCCGAAGGTAGTTTGATAACCAAAAACAATTAAGATGAAAAAAATTGTCCGCATAAAATTGTGCACAACGTTTTGTGTTTGACCAGTGGCCGGGTTTGAACACGTCACGTCCCCCGTGGGAAACGTTGTAGAGTAAAAGTAGTAATAATTTAGGAATCAACCGGCCATTGGGCAAACACGGTGTTACCAACCGTGCGGCTCTGTCGACCGATTTAGTCACTTGGTCTTTGTCTCAAGTCAGAAGTTACTTTAATCAGTCAAAACTTTGTCAAGTGGGAACCCAAAAGGTCAGACTGAGTCGCACTCCGCTTTAAATAATATGTCAACGAGGTGAAATGTGTCTACCATCACGAAATTGTCAACGAAAAAAAATCTGATTTGAATTTTTCAGAATGTCCTTTGTCAAATGTAAAAAAATTTTCGCGCTTCGCGCGATTCACTTGTCTACGGTGGGGGCGCGCCATGTTATCAACCGTCATTTTAATTTTTATGTCCTTGTCAGCGGGAGATGAGATGAATTATCAGCAGTGAATTGTCCGCGGTGCGGCCGCATGGTTGGTAACGTTTTGTGTTTAAAGAGTTGCGGGCATAGGAGGGCTTAAAAATGGAACGAAGTGGAATGTTAAGCCCGACCTGCTGCGCAACTCTCCGCGGTTAAGTACGAAATTAAGAAACGGATTTAAATAAGGGACACAACACCCCGCAATTATTTAAACACGGTGTTGGCAGCAGTGCATTTTCACTCTATTTCAAATCGTGCGAGAATTTCAAATCTTAATTTTATTTTCTTTAATGGGATCTCACTAATTCCAAGAGTCTCATTGTCGGCAATGTTATAAAGAACATTTGAATCCATATTGCGTAGTCTCCAATCTCCAATTGCTGAGTCTGGGCTCTCATCAATGAATAAAACTCTTCCTCTTTTAGCTGCCACGGAATTTAGAAGAGCATCAGCTTTTTTCTCTGCTGCTTTTAATGCTTGAATTTTTGTCTCAAGTCTGTACTTCTCAATGTCAGTGTGACTTAACTTAACTATGTCTAAATAGTCAAGTTTAACAGGCTTTAAATTGTCTAAAAGTATCAGAACATCCTCTGTCTTTGAAAATGAGATTTCATATGTTTTCTGCGCATAAAAGTCTCTGTCTTTTTTACGTTGTCGAATTGCGTTCAAGGTTAAGTCAGAAAGTGTAATTCTATCATTACCTATTTTTGACTTTGTCACGGCATTTAAGAAATCACTTTCAATTTTGTCAATAGTTACTTTCTCCTTATTTTCTTCAAACTCCTTTAGTCTAACCGAAATAACTATTATGTTAGGATTTACCTCGCTTTCTGCGGAACCCATGACTTCAATGTAACGTTTGTCAGTCTGTCCCCATGCAATAAATGTTACCAAGCAAAACCAAATAATTAATTTTCCCTTATTCATAGTCTAATTTTTTTAAAATGCATTACTGCCAACGTTTGAGTTTATGACGGCTGCGGTTTTCGGAGCGCGTTCTTGTCCCACGTGGCTGATCGAAATTAAGAAAACTAAACTTTATACCAACACATCACCCGCAGCTGGCATAAACTTTTTGTTGCCGGCCGTACATTCTTCACCTAACCTTTGTCAACTGCCACTGACATTTGCTCTGGACATTCTAGTTATGTTATCAATAATAAGAGATTCAATTCGGTGCATGTCACCATAAACGTTTCCTGGTCTTTGATAATCGCACCGAATACACTCAGTATGTTCGTTTAAGAAGTCATTCTTGAATCTTAATGGTGAATCACAGTTGGGGCAATACGCCTTAACTTCTGAAATTATGTATCTATTCTTTTCGTTACTGAATTCATAAGTCCAAGTCCATTTGAAACCAGCTATATTATTGTCTGTGGTGTAATTCAAAAAATTGAATTGTGAAGCCTTTGGCTTATTCGAATCTGCGTTTCCATAGATACCAAGAGCAACTATTATAACTATAAGAATCACCAGCACTATCCAAAGCTGAATATTGTATGTAAGAATGGAGACTAATAAGTCAACTGTCCAATAATAAGCTGACTTGATTGTTGAGAAAATAGGGACTGAACGAAAGAAATCAATTACCAGTGTCAGTATAGGTGATGATATTATTGCAGCTACTAGAGTAATTTTTTCGTTTCGTGATAAAGCCATATAGAATTAATTTCTATCAAAAATTAAAAGTCAAACTTGGTGACTTGTACAAGTTAGACCTAATTATTTTCTTTTTTATTCCTTTTTTTATGAATTCGTCTTTCCAAGCTCGGAAAGTTGCATATGGAACTCGAGGGTCAATTGTAATTTCGTCTATAAATTCGTTTGGGTCAATATTAATAAAATACTTGTCATCGGTCAGTTTGTTAGGAGAATAGAAGATTAGTCTTACTTCTTTCTCATGACTGAATGGAATTCTTTTAAAAAGTAGAGTGTGAGCTTGAGAACGACAAGTTGAGTCAGTTAACCAATTTCTTATTCTTGAACTATCTCCTAGAAATTCTATTAAGTCAGTCTTTTTGTAATATTTTACTTTTCCAATGAAACACGATATATCCTTAAATTGTCCTTGTGTCTGGTATAATGCATCGTAAAGTTTCTTAATGGATGTCTTCACTTTTATCCCATCTTCAGCCTTGGCATAAATTCTCCAGATGGCATCACTTTCCTTTTTAAGAGTCCAACACTGTCCGTATAAATTTGTTCTAAAGTCAACTGTAAATGGTGTCCCGTCTTTAAGAAGTCCCTTTGAATTCATGATGTAGTTCTCAAATGGGTCCGCCCACAAACTTGGTCTTACAAGACATAGTCGTCTATTGTCAAGTAGGTCGTTAAAGAATGTTTTGGAAAACACTCTGTAAATAGGAGTATTCTCTTCTGTCGTGTCAAAGTTTAAGTAGTTCTTCATTGTCCAGAATGTATGGCCGGCAACGTTTTGGGTTTGTTTAGTGGCGGATAAAACCACCGGATTTGTCCGCCTACACGAATATAAGTAAACTTGTTTACACTTTCGGGCGACTGTGTCGCCCGCCATTAAACAAACCCGGTGTTGGCGCCTGTTGCGTCTGTCACCATTAGTAAAATGTTATCTCCTTTATTTTCCAATCATATGTTTTAGTCGCCTTTACGTCAACGTCAAATTTGCCATTTGTCCCAAAAATTATGAGTCTGACATTTACTTGTTTTTGAGATTTATTGAATGATAGTCCGGTGCTATAATTGTCGATAGCTATATATTTTATCTGCCCCACTTTGTCAATTACGGATGCGTCTTGTGATACTTCGCTTTTAATATACATATAGCCATCACTTTGTCTAACGATTTCTTTTCCAATTTCGCTCACCAAAGTTATAGCCGAAAAAATGGTAATTAGTCCAACTTGAATCGTATTTGTCAAATGGTCAAGTAAATTCTCTTTTGGCCATTTTGATGAGAAAGTTGTCCGAAGTCTTTTTCTGTTTTCTTTGTTTGTCAGCCAAATGATTGAACTAAGTCCAACTATAGTTGCTGCAATAATCTGTCCTTTACTTTGATAAACCCAAATGGAATTGAAAAGACTGAGAGCAATCCAGATGACTATTCCAATTACTATAAAATGTCCTGGTTTCATTTTTGTTGTCCCGCAATTGGCGCCAACGTTTTGGGTTTATGACGGCTGCGGTTTTCGAAGCCGAATTTGTCCCATGTGCTGAGAACGAAGTTAGTAAAACCAAGCTACATTTCAACCTGTCGCCCGCAGCTGGCATAAACCTGGTGTTAGCGCCAGTACGCGTCCACCGTTACCTTATTTTGGACTCTGATAAGAGTCCACCGATAGTTTTTTTGGACGCGTCTGGCTCCACTTTTACAAAACGTGGTCGGGTTGGTCAGTCTGTGTCGGTTAAAATGTATAAAAAAATTTTTAAGGTCGATTTTTCAATTTCCCCTTCACCAAACCGAAAAAAAAATTCGCGCTTCGCGCGATTCTCTTGTCTATGGTGGGGGGCTGGTTTCGTGCGTGTCGCGGGCGGTACTGAAATTTATTTAAAAATATGTCCGATGTTTTTTGAGTCTAATAAAACTTACATACTCTATCTAATTCTTTAATGTCGATATAATTGTCGCCAATGTCCAAAGAAAGCTAATTGCTGTCGTGATTTTAATAAAGCGAGTAAACGTAAAGTTTTTTGTAAACACCCAAGATAGTCCAAGGACTATAACGGCTACAATTGAGCACATTAATGGGACCATTAATATCGTCATGGGTAAATGTATATAGGGGGGAAAGTCAAGTGATTTGGCTCCAAATGTCGAGAACAATGCTCCAACTGCAACAATTACTAAAATTCCAATTATATAGTCCTTGTGCTCTATTATTTTTTGCATATCCTATTTTTTTGTCCGCGTATTGGCGCTAACGTTTGGGTATGTGCCGTTGCCGGGATAGGAGCCAAAATGAATGACCGTAGGGAATGATTTTGGCGACCTGCTCCGTCATTGTCAACCGTGACCGAACGTTGTTAAGAAACGAAACTACAAATTAACACCAAACCCGGCAATGGTCACATACCTGCTGTTGGCAGCTGCCGCATCTACTCCTCACTTTTTAATAAGTCCGAAAATTTTATTTCAAATTCTTTCTCCAAGTACTCAATTGTCTTTGGTTGTCCCTGAAGAGAGGCTCTTATTAATTGTGAGGTAAATAGTCCGCCATTCTTTTTCCATTTAGCTTCTTCTCTGTCAACCGTCTTTATCCATTTCACTCTCACCAAATACTCAACCATGTCATCGTCACCAAGTCGTTTAAACATTCCAGGTTGAGCGAGCTCAATATTCTTTAAAGTCTGTCCCCTGTGAAGGAACTTGTCCACCGTTACTGCTTTTTCTTTTACTATTCCAACTCCTACAAAACCGTATCTTTTTAAATATGCTACAACGATGTCACCCGGCTCAAGTGCCCTAAGTGGGTCGCTGTAAACTCGTCCACCGCCTGCCGACATGAACGAATATTTTTTACAGTCGTCCCAATGCCTTGTCGGTCCTTCTCCAACATTGATGTAATAGACATCATTTCTATAGTCAAAGCCTTGAAGCTCTCGATAGATTGTATTTTGAGGTCTGAATTTGTCGGCAAAATGTCCCGTTGATTTATTTGTCAGCGTTCTCCCCAGTTTCCAAATCAAAGTCTTTTCAATTAAGAAAGCTTCTTTCTCCGTCAAGTCTTTAACAATAACTCGGATTATTGGTTTTAGTCCGGCTTTTTGAATGTCCTTTATTCTCCTTGCTTTTTCGGAGTCGCTCTCGTCATTAAGGTGGGCGTCCTTGCGATTACCTTTTCCTTTTCCGTAGTAAAACTCTTCGTAGTTTCTCGGGTCGATGTAAACGTAAACGTAATAGTCCCCTTTGTCGGTCATGGTCTGAATGTCATTGATGCGGTTGCTGCCAACGTTTGTGTTTATGCCGTTGTGCTGCTAAAATAATAAGAAATCCACCGATAGCACAATGGCATAAACACGGTGTTGTGCACAGGGCGTTTCTGTCGACCGTTTAAATTACATAAATTTAAGTCAACTGTTTTTGTCGGATTTGCTCACCTATCTTGTTAATTCTATGATTGAGGTCTGACGGAAATGACCTGTGTCAACATGACAAGTTCGAGTAACTAGAGGGTAGTCTTTGATCCCTGTTTAGGGACTTTCTTTTTCCTTTTTTGCAACCTTGTCCATTCTTTATTCACCCTTTCACTTTCTCTGGTTAATTTATTTTTATTCGGTGAGATTTCAATGATTTTAGACTCGTCAGTTTTACTGTACTTTGAAAATACATGGAGGTCAATTGCCATAATAACTAGATAAATAGTAGTGTCTCCCTTCACTAAGAGCTGAAATTCTCCATTTGAATTACTCAAAGTTCCATTTTTCGTGCCACGTTCAATAATATTAACTAATGGCAAAGGAGACTTATCCTCTGCGGATATAATTTTTCCATGAATTGTCCTAAGTTCTTGACCATAGATTTTTAAAGTCAAACTCATTAGTAATAGAATTGTGATTAATCTAAAAATCAACATCACTATTGTTATTCTTTAGTGTCTTCGCCTTGTGCACAACGTTTTGGGTTTGTTTAGTGGCGGATAAATCCGGAGGATTTGTCCGCCTACACGAATATAAATAAGCTTGCTGACACTACGGGCGACTGTGTCGCCCGCCATTAAACAAACCCGGTGTTGTAGCCCGTGCCCTTACTCTTTATTCAATTGTCAATGACACTTTTCTACCAAGCCCCAGTTCAATTAGTTTGAATAAAGTCGATAGTTGAATGTCACTGTGTCCATTCTCAATTCTTGAAATAAAGCTTTTCTTTGTCCCAGTTTTATCAGCTAATTCGTCTTGAGTCATGTTAGCCAATCGTCTCTCTTCTTTAATAATTTCTCCAATGGCAAAGGACTTGGCCTTAATCTCAAATTCAGTCCTTTTTTTTGTCCCAATTTTTCCGTGGCGCTTTTCAATGAGGTCATCAAAAGTCGTCACTGTTTTCTTTCTTTTACTTTTTCTTTCCATGTCCTTTTGATTTAACTTTTTCAATAAAATACTCTGTCTTGATTTTTAGTGCTTTCTCAATTTCTCCTGTCGGTGTTTTCTGAGATTTCTTTTGGAATCCATTGAACAACACAACTAAGTTCCCTTCGTCAAAGCATGAGAAGATTCGATAGATATTCCCTTGGTACTCTACTCTTACTTCATAAAGTCCATCTGTCCCGGTCAAGTGTTGGAAAAACTTAGCCGGAATTCTCTCGGCTACTGAAATCACGAACAAAACGTGTTCTATTTTATCCTTTACTTTCTCGGTCTGGTCATTATAGAAGTCAAGAAAATAGTCTTTGTAGAATATAATCTGGCGTATTTTCTCCATTTTCGGTAAAGTTAACTTAAAAGTTAACAAAACCAAAATCTCAAAAGTTCATATTTCTCTGTCAGTTGAACCGTCCCGGGGCATGGGCTACAACGCCCGTGTATGCGCTGTGTGCCGTACTTTGTTATAAGATCGAATGTAGCGCTTTTTGTGTTTTCCTTCAAGTAGCTTAAAACTTAGCCAAGAACTTTTTGCAACAGTAGCCAGCGGAGCTTGAGTGGAGCGCCACCTACCCTAGTTGATTCAGTGAGACCTACAGAAGATCAGATAAAATGCAAAAACACAAAAAGCGCGGTTCAGTTGGATTAAACTTTGCAGAATGAACCAAAGCACATGGCGCATACATATTGTGCATGTTGCACGACTACTTTATAAATATAATGAAGGAAATTATCTTTGCTTATGCAAGGACGAAAAGCATTTGAAGAAAAACTCTTCACCCACTTTCAGTTATCGGATCGGGTGCCCGCTGATAACTTTTACCGAAAATTAAAGGAAACACTAGACCTTCGGTTTCTGTACAAGATCACCGCTCCCTATTACGGAACAGAAGGCCAGGAGAGCATCGATCCGGTTGTCTTCTTTAAACTCATTCTGATCGGATACTTAGAAAATCTGGCAAGCGACAGACGGATTATCAACACCGTTTCCATGAGGTTGGATATGCTTTTTTTTATTGGCTATAACATTGATGAACCTTTACCCTGGCACAGTACCCTAAGCCGAACGCGGCAATTATATGGAGATCATGTTTTTAAAGAACTCTTTAAAAAAGTCCTTAAGCTGTGCGTTGATAAAGGCATGGTATCCGGTCGCAGGCAAGCTGTTGATAGCGCGTTGATCAAAGCCAATGCGTCTATGGATAGCATTGCTGAGAAAGAGATCATGACCGATGCGGATGGTTTTGCTGATGAGCTAACCCTCAATGAAGATAAACCCCAGAAAGTAAATGCTTACAAGAAGAAGAAAGTAGAAGAACACCATCGGTGGAAAACAAAAGCCTATCAGGGTATGCCCGGAACCAGATCTGATAAATTCAAGGAAGAACATGCCAGCGATGATTATCAGCCCAAGTACCTGAGCAATCACACACATTATAGTACTACAGACAAAGACGCCCGTATTGCGGTAAAACCGGGTAAGCCAAGACAATTAAACTACTTAGCCCAAACTAGTGTAGACACATCCCACCATGTGATCACCCACATTGCAGCCTATCATGCCGATAAGAAAGATGCTCAATGCTTGCCCACCCTAATCAAAGGCATAAAAGAAAACCTGCAAGATCAGGGACTTATTGTAGAACAAATTATAGCAGACACCGGGTATAGCAGCGGAGAAGCACTCAAAGCATTGGAAGCGCATAACATTACGGGCTACATCCCAAACTTTGGAAAATACAAACATGACCGCGAAGGATTCACCTACCACAAAGAAGGAGACTATTACACCTGCCCCCAGAAGAAGAAGGTTGAATTCAAGAAGATAAAAAGCAACAATGGCCACTTGGCCAAAGAATACCGTACAAGCCGCACTGACTGTGCACCTTGTGCTTTTCGAACAAGCTGCATCGGTAAAAGCCCGGAGAAGAAAATAGTAGACACCTTGGATAAACCATACTATGATAAAATGCACGAACGGCTGAAAGGTTCTTATGCAAGGAAGATGAAAAAACTTCGGCAGAGCACAGTAGAACCGGTGCTGGGTACGCTGATCAATTTCTTAGCGATGAAACGAGTAAACACAAGGGGAATTAAACAGGCCAATAAATGTATGATGATGGCTGCCATTGCATACAACATCAAAAAGATGATGAAGTTTAAAACTAACAGGCCGATGGCAGCGATGGCATGGATGTCAAAAGAGGCTGATCAATTTT
>JAEUUB010000894.1 GCA_016787745.1 Cyclobacteriaceae bacterium | reverse complement strand
CTTATCGATAATAGCTCCGGTGTTCTTTATTTTTGAGAAGGAAGTTGAATCGTTAAAAATCGGGATTGAATAGCTATGAACTGACTCCAGACCTTTTTCATGATTTTGTGTGGGTAAGCAGCCGGCAAGTAGAAGAGTGGGGAGCAAAATAAATTTATTCATGGCATGGGGTTGATTTATAAATGTAGAAATATTTTAAACAAAACATTTCAGGGTTTGTAAATAGTAATCCAAAAGAATCTTTGCTACATTTAAAAACAAAAGATAGATTGATGAAATCATACATGTTACTTTCTATCGTATTATTTGGCTTACGACTTGTTTTATATAGCCAAACCCAATGCCAACTTACTTTCGGTAGCCCAATCCATACCAAGCAGGCCAGCTATTATTGCCATCAATATGTGAAAGGTGCGCTATTAGGAAATTTGGTGGACATGGCTACTGGGTTACCTACTAGTTCAGAAAGTAATTTTTTAAATTATTCTGGTGAGGTAGCAACTGATCCAAATTTTATTCAGGTTTGTGTAAATGATGCGAAGGCGATTGTGCCTTCACCTCAAGGTAATACTGCCTATCATTCAGCTATAAAGTTGAGTAATGGAATTTTTACCAGTACACCAGACGCAAGTAGTCAGAGTATTTATTCCCACCAAAGTGCCACAGCTTTCACAACAGCGTGTCCTCAAGATGTACAGTACTACTCAACCATACCAAACGTAACAATATCTGGTACCTCTGCCACAAATCAAGGCATGCAATTTACGCTCACATTAACGAACAACGGCCAACCTTTTCCTTCTTTTGTTCAATTAGCAGATTTTCATTGGTTTTATAATGAAACCGGAAACTTTTTTACAGAAGTGCCTGGTACTAAAACAGCACCTCAATTACTTTAACAGCAAATAATTTGACTGGTTACTCAGTAGTAAAATACAAACTAAAAACTGCCTGTAATGGAGATAATTTTTTCAGAACTAAAACAATACAAATTTTACCTAATTGTACCGGCACTCTCAATGGCGGATCATTATACACCTTTAATTATGTGCCTGCTGGTTCTAACCAGGTAGTAATGTTTCTGAATTCGTGGACATGGGTTAAGACCTCTGGGAACTCCAGTTGGAGTACTAGTAATGGTGGAAAGAATATGATCTTTACAGTCAGTTCTGGTTGCGCAACCTTCAATGCTTATAATTCCAGTTGCAACTTAACATTTACCTTTTGCAAGAGTTCATCATTTTCGGCATACACCGTTATGGACATGAAAACCCTCAGAGTTATTAAACAGGGAAAGATAGAGAATATAGAAGAAATCAACGCATTACTAGATGAACTACCTTCTGGTGGATATATTATAAACATTGACGGTAATACTACTAGATATGTTAAGTCAAATTAAAGCATAGGTTGCGTTTTAGCATTAACAAGACTCACTCAAATATGAAACTATCCTATTTAATCATTTCCCTCCTTACCCTTCTTTTTAGTGGGTGCGACAATAATACTGAATATGATAAGGGGCCTTGTAAATTTGCTCCACCCGAATCTAATTTCCCAATTATTGAACAGTCTTGCAAGGAATGTTTTTTTAATCTCAAATTTCAAGGCAAACAATATTCATTTCCGGGCAATAGGATTTCGCCAGCATTTGGTGGCAACTTATCTCAAATGTACAATGTCTTCTTCTCTTTCTATTTAGTTCCGCCTAATTCAGATGAAGAATTAAATGCCGGTATCAATGTAAAAACACCATTGATGAAAATGGAGATAATAACTAAATTAAGCAATACACCTCGACCCTCTTTGGTATCCACCGCATTTGGCATTTACAATTACTGCAACGAGTTTTTTCAACCGGTGACAGATGACGTTGTTAAATCCTATCATCGGCTAACAAAGGCTGAGTTAATTGAAACTTACCCAGTAGGGAATAATGAACAGTTATTTTTCTTCTATTTAACCGGAGAATTCGAAACCACCTTTATTATTAACGGAGAGGCTCAGCCTGTGACCGCTGAGTATAAAGTAAAATCACGATTTTATGAGAAATTATAAATGAAGGAATATTGAAGATAAAGTATCATTTCTTTCCGACCCCATGCAGACAAATTGGACAAGATAAAAAACTAGTAACAAAAATTGAATTAGATGCCAACGTCACAACTTTAAACGTCAGAGCTTGACACGCGGAGACTTACAAACCTTTGACGAACGAAACCCAACTGCCCCACGCGGTTCAGCAATCGGCTTCCTAAGCCGCCACTCCGCAAACACGGATCGATTAATTCACATTTAATAATGGTACGAGTTCAAGATTTGAAATCCATGGCATTAGCTTTTCCAGAGGCAGAAGAAGCTCCGCATTTCGAAAAAATTTCCTTTCGGGTACGCAATAAAATTTTTGCTACAATGGATGTTACCCTTGCGCGAGTATGTATTAAACTTTCTGAACTGGATCAATCCGTTTTCTGTTTGTCGGATAAAACCTGCATGTATGCCGTTCCCAATAAATGGGGCAAACAAGGTTGGACATTTATCGAATTGAAAAGGGTTAAGAAGAGTCTTTGCCTGGATGCATTGACAACAGCGTATT
>JAEUUB010000179.1 GCA_016787745.1 Cyclobacteriaceae bacterium | reverse complement strand
TGGATCAATCCGTTTTCTGTTTGTCGGATAAAACCTGCATGTATGCCGTTCCCAATAAATGGGGCAAACAAGGTTGGACATTTATCGAATTGAAAAGGGTTAAGAAGAGTCTTTGCCTGGATGCATTGACAACAGCGTATTGTACGGTGGCGCCCAAGTCCCTGGCAAGGAGAGTACGCCCTGATTTGGGTTAAAACATTTCGCCAATATTTAGCCAGACGCTCCAGAAATTTTCGCTAAAACCTAAGTCAACAGCCAGGTTCGTATTGGAATATTTATTCAATTTGGTGCGAAGCCCAAATCCGGTTCCTAATTTCCAGTGTTTGAATTGTTGCGTATCAAATTCGGAAGCTGAAGAAACGTTTGCAAAAACGACCAATCCAAAAAGACCGTTACTTGTGAGTTGCAATCGTTGCTCGGCCTCTCCATAAATCATGGCATTCGATCGATATCGGCCTGTTTCAAATCCACGACTGGCTATGCCGGTAGCAGGGGCCCAGTTGGTAGAAGGTAAATATAAGTAGGGGACCTCACCAGAAAGAATAGTCCAGTAATAGCTCCGCACGGCCAGAATATTTCCTAAGAACTTTTTAAGTGGAAAGTATTTTCGGAAATCGATAAACAAGGATTGGTAGTCGGTATCGCTCCCTAATGCTTTTGAATTTATTCGCCACGAGGCGATAAAATAGGCTCCTTTGGGTGGATTAAGAGCGTTGTACCTACCATCGTAAACAAGGTTGGCGGTTAACCCCGAAGCAACCGATGGGTCTGTTGTTTCTACCGGATAATCTTCAAGGTTGGAGATATAACCTATTTCAGTCTCATCGATATTGTAACTATAGTCTAGGGCGTAGCCTGGCCCAATAAACCACTTCTTTGAAATTCCGCGCAATACGGTCTGATAAATTCTGGAGTAATCAGCGTCCACCAGCGACCGGCCAAATTCCTGCGAGTTGCCACCTAAGCCCCAAACATATTGAGGATAATGTGACAATCGATAGTCCCCAAGAAGATTCCATGAATTATTGGGTGTCCAAATGTTATGACGCAGATATAGTCCGTATTTACTCGAGAAGTCAGTAAAGGGAAGCAAATACACGTTTGAAAGATTGGTTGTACCCGGATCTCCTAAAGTAAAGGCACCGTTGATGGATGTGATGACAACACGTCCGCCACCAGGCGCACTGACAGGGGCAGGGAAGATTGAAAAATGTACTTTTCGTTTGTCACGTATCTCATTTGTTTTTTCAACCTTTTTTCTTCCTACAACCAGATCCACCACATCCACTTTTGTTGAATCAACAATCTGTGCCTGCACAGGTAAACCTGCAATCAAAATAAAATAAATCAGACTTCGTCTCATTGTCACCGGATGCAAACAGAATCTTAGTATCTGAATTACTTGATGGAGTAAGAAGATTGTACGGATTCGCATTTTATAGAATGCAAATATTGGTATTTGTTTTAAAAAAGTAGAACAGGATTTTCTTTTGAAAAGAAGACATCTTTAAAATTCGTAAATTAATTAAACTGCGTGCCGGGCTCTGTTCGATGAATAAATTTAGCATGAAGTAATGCGCTTCCAATCATAACCGGGGCTCCCATCACGATTATTACAATTGTTTTTTCGTCCACAAGCGGTAAGGAAAGAAGAGGAGCAACAGATGCACCCAGATTGCGGGTGGTAACGCCCATACTAAGAACAATTTTTTGATTTGAACGTAACCCTACACCCAGCCAATAAGATAACAGAGTTAATGAAGCGAAGAAGAGAATCAAAGCGGCAAATACATTTAAGGCATCGATTTGAAATAATCCTTTTCCATAGACAAGAACAGAGAGAGCCAACGTGCTCAGGGTGAACCCGAGGATTACCTTTTTAACGGCCGGTAGAATCTTTTGAGCAACAACCTGCGAATGCCTTAGAATGGCCATTCCAACAGTTAAGGGGATTAATAATGTAATCAGCAAGGGCTTTGCTATAGCCCACGAACTTACGGTTAATCCCTGCACTAATAAAGGCACGGCAATAGGCATAAAAAATACGGTGCCGAGCGAGGCGATTAACATAAAGGCAGCCGTATACCCCAAATCTCCCTGCGCTTTTTTAACCAGCATGGGTAAGAAGGGGGCACACGGAGATAGCCCCATTAAAACTAACCCCATGGCATAGGCGGGGTCAAGGGGAATAAGAATACTTAGTCCAAAAGCAACGGTGGGGCCCACCACAAAGGACCAAAGGAGGGTATAGCAAACAAACCGGTAATTGCGCAATCCGCTAATGGCTGCCCGGGGATTCATGAGTAACCCCATCTCAAACAAATTTCCCGCTATAAAAATAACAAGAGATATCTTGAGCAACAGGATCATGAGCGATCCTTTTTTAGTTCAGGGTTGAATGTCAACAGTACTGGGTTTATGAAGTCAACGTAATTATTTTTTTTTCTTGATAGGCAATTTTTTGAAAATCCGCTCCGTGTAATCGGTTAATATTTTTTGAATGTCATCAGCCATACTAAAGGTTTTTTCTACACTGGCCGACCAGACCAAATTTTTAGTTTCTGTGTCGTACATCGAATACTTTAAGGTACCATCTTCCATACTGGTAGCGGTAATTTTCCCTCCGGCCACCGGAGCCGATCCGCCCACATAATAACCTGGTCCGGCTACACCTACGCCCACACTAAGGGTAGGGCTTTGCGAATATTTTATTATTTCTTCCACGCTGGTATAGAAAACAAAAATGGCATCGGGCTGTAGGGAGTCCAATTTTAGTCCACGGATTTTTAGTTCCTGATTGGCCGCATAAGTTATCGTGCCGCCATACAACTTATCAAGGCGCTCCCGATTCAGCACGCTGTCCCCCGGAGCCAGCCAGGCATAGGTGCGAAATTTTTTGAAGTCGATTTGCGTATCGTAATCCGTTTTAACGGACTGCGAATAAAGTGGGATGGAAAGAAATAATAACAAAAAAATGCGCATGGATTAAAGTGATTTAGTCGGATTTCGAAAGATAGTAAAAGTTGTGCAGGTTCAATCATAAACCGGAACAAGGCTTGTTGAAGGCAAACAAAAATTTATCTTCTGCTTGAAAGTTTTCCTACCAGAAGAGCAATAATTATAGCAATGTATAATTGTCCGCTAACAGCAATTAGTATAGATAAGGATTTAGCATAAGGTTCCACGGGTAATAAATCGCCATAACCCAACGTGGTGAGTGTCACAATTCCGTAATAAAGCGGATCCATAAGCGTGCGTTGATTTGGAAAGTTGAAAGCACCCGGATCGAATTGAAGCATGAGACTAATCAGGAATGAAAATACAAGACCTAATAACAGATACCCATTAATGGCTTCCAGAATAACGCGCCCGGTAACTTCCTTGGCGGATGCGATTTGATAGATAAACATGAATACGATGATAGCGAAGAAAATAATATTCAATCCTTTTGAGATTGCCTCAATGACTGGCCAATCCACCGCTTTGAAAATTACCTGGGCCACCAGTAAGGCAAAGCCAGCCCGAATCATGCGTGTGCGATTGCGTTTCAGCACCAGGGCTGTTGTAAGGTATAGCAGGGAATAAAGGATAGGACCCGCAACCGGCATCCAGTGCTTCGGAAAAAAACCGGTAATAAAAATCAGAATGAAGATCTCAGCCAGAACCAAGGCTCCCCAGTAATCTTTGATTCTCTGGAGATGCATGTTATTTCTTTTTTCTGCCGAAATGGTAGCCAACCAAAAATTGATACCGGTAACCCCAGGCCCAGGTGTTGACCCTTCCCTGCGTGGAAACCTTACCCAGTTTCACCAGTTCCTCAAAGGCGGGGAAGCGATCGAACATGGCATTGAGAATCTCACTTTGAACATCCGAAGGGTCGAACGTATAATTACCCTCAAATTGCATTTTTGCTCTGTAATTCGAAAGAGAGGGACCGATAAAAATCAAGTCGATGGTCCAACGGTTGTTGAGCACGAACTGGTACCCTAACTGCACTCCGGGATTAATGATGTCTATTCGCGTTTTAAGGTTAACGTACTCAGGCGTTCCACTGTCGTTGATTACTTCAAGGTGGCGTTTGTTGGTGAAATTTAAGATAGAAAGGTAAGGCCCGATATATACCCCATGGGGAGCCCCATATCGGTTCTCTTTCTTCAGATAAAACCGATATTCACCGGCTATTTTGTATCCATTATTACTCAGTTCCCGTTGCGCTCTTACTGAATCAATTTTGCCTGAAATAGGTAGGGCCTGAAGCCCCGCTGAAATTCCCCAGGTTTGATTGGGTTTAACCACACGCTCGTACGAAAATACCAGTGAGTTTCGATAGAGAAAGTACGAGGTTAAATCAATCTTAACGGTGTTTTTGCGCACTGTATCCTGATCGACTTGCGCCTGCGTGTTTAATCCAGAAGCCAGGATTAAAATAGCAATAAAAGTACTGATTGATGTTTTCATTCTACCATCCTCCACCGAGGGCTTTGTACAATCGAACTGTTGAGATTAGCTGGTTCTGCAAGGCTACCGATTTTTCAAATTGCGAATTATATAGTTCGCGTTCCGAATCAAGCACCTGAAGAAACGAGGTGTATCCATTATCATAAAGCGCTTTGGAAAGCATCAATGATTTTTCGGTAGCGGTTACCTGACGCTGTCTGGCACTGTATTCATTAGTAAAAGCCCGAATGGAAGCAAGCGAATTTTCCACTTCAGCAAACGCATTGAGTACGGTAATCTCGTAGGTTAATCCTACTTGGGTGGCAACCGCTTTTTCAGCTTCCACTCTGCGTTTATTTTGACCGAAATGGAAAAGCGGCCCAGTAAGTTGACCGGTAACTGACCCAATGAATGCACCCGGATCAAACAAGGTTGAAATTTCAGGACTAGCTATCCCCAGTAAACCCGTAAGACTAAGAGTTGGAAAACGCAATGCAACAGCAATTCCAACTTTTTCTGTTTGGGCTACCAGCTGTTGCTCTGCGGAACGAATGTCAGGTCTGCGTTTCAATAATTGCGAAGGGATACCACTGGGGATCTCAACCGGAAGTTGTTGTTGATCGTTAAGTAATCCGCGATCAATAGGCGAATAAGTTTTGCCTAATAAAATATTGATTGCATTCTCCACCACAATGATCGAACGTTCGAGGGTAAAGATTTGAGCTTCTGAAGAAGCAGCCAGCTGTTCCGCCTGAAGTTTATCCAGTTCGGATACCTGACCCTTTTCAAACCGTAAAGTAATGATGCGCAAATATTCTAATCGCGATTTGTAGGTTTTACGGGTTATGTCAAGTCGCTCGTCAAGCCCGCGAAGTTGAAAGTATAACTCTGCAAGCTGAGCGATCATACTTATATAAATTGACTTCCGGTTTTCTTCGCTCGCCATCAAATCCGCATAGGCGGCCCGGTTGGCATGGCGAAGTTTTCCCCACAAATCGATTTCCCACGAAACGTTACCGAAGGCGCCAAAAGAGTTATTCGGAAAAGTTACACCTGCGCCTTCCGATACATCGCGAAAATCACT
>JAEUUB010000880.1 GCA_016787745.1 Cyclobacteriaceae bacterium | reverse complement strand
TATTGCCATTGTAGAGGCGTCAATAGCAGGTTCTGTTTTGGAACTAATCAAGGAAGACGATAAAGGAAAAGAAGCAGCCATTATAGGAGAGGTTACCCCAGAGCACCCCGGGCAAGTGGTAATGGCCAGTCGTATTGGTGGGCGAAGAGTTGTTAATTACCTAACGGGTGAACAACTTCCCCGCATATGCTAATGGAGTCACTTTTGTTTGGCAATGCTAATTAGAAGAAAATCTTTCCATTGCGTTTAGGAATTCGGATCCAGTTTTAACACCAGATTAAAGCTAACATCCAGATTTTCGGAAACCCGTACCAGACCCATCATCCGGGTGGGCGCCTCCAAACTAAAATCAGAGAAAACGAATTTGCGGTCACCTTTTAAATGAAATAGTCCGTCTCCTTTAACTACGATGGTACAGTCTACATCAAAAGTTTTAGTGATGCCGGCCAAGGAGATTTTGAGTTTTCCTTTAAAACGATCTGAGGCTTTCGTATAAAGAGGTCCTCTTTCAAACGTTAGAAAGTTTATTGAAATCCGTGGATATTCTTTTGCCTTTATGGTCTTACAGAAATCGCTGGTCATCATTTGCATGCCACAATCAAAAGCAGCAGCTTCAAGATTTACTACTCCCTGTTGAAAAATGGGTTTAATTTCTTTTCCACCCTCGCGCAGCACAAGAGTATCATTACCCGAATACAAGGATGAGCACTGAAAGGAATTAACATTTGTTTTTCCTGAAATAATAACTTTACTGGTGGGCTGAACAATGAAGCGATGGATGAGAATGGGGGAATCGTTCTCGGCAACAAAGGCGCTGGTCAGAAATAAAATAAGAATGCCAAACGCTGCTCTCATAAAGAGGCTAAATTACTTAATGTTCTAAAAACAGAAAAGTTCCGATCTTCAGACCGGAACTTTTGTGAAATTGAGGAAAACGATTCTTAGAAGGAGATGGCTCCCTGAATAACGATACCGTCAAATTTACCATCGTAGAACCTGTTATTGGATCCAGTAGGAAGATAGCCATCATACTTCTGGGTAACATACTCAGCTTTAAGTAAGATGTTGCGGGTTACAAACCAACCACCAGCGATCGAGGTGCGGTCAATAGCCACATTGTACAAGGTTCCAGGATTGGTGGCAGTCTGTCCGTCAGCTAAATTGGATGTTACCTTTATGTAACGGGCACCTACATAAAACTTTTCATTTTTACCGAAGCGATAAAGGGCTTCACCTGCGGTTTGATGTGTCTGACGATTTGTATAGTCCTCAGATCCAAAAGGTGTGCCCACAGTTATTTCACCATTTTCGTTTGCATTTTTACCAAAGGCATACTCCCAGGTTCCGAAAACTTCCAGACCACCAAAT
>JAEUUB010000861.1 GCA_016787745.1 Cyclobacteriaceae bacterium | reverse complement strand
GGGTTTACGGGATTATGCTAAATCAAAAGGAATAAAACTGATCATGCATCACGAAACTTCCGGCTCTACACGCAATTATGAGCGCCACCTCGACAAAGCTTTTCAATTCATGAAAGACAACAATTACGATGCTGTGAAAACCGGGTATGTGGGGGATATACTTCCTCGAGGATATTATCATTACGATCAATGGACTGTCAATCATTATCAATATGTAGTGGAGAAAGCTGCACAATATAAGATAATGGTAAATGCGCATGAGGCCGTTCGGCCTACGGGTATTGCCCGCACGTATCCCAACATGATTGGCAACGAATCTGCACGAGGTACCGAGTTTCAGGCCTTTGGTGGTTCTAAACCAAATCATGTAACCATTCTCCCATTCACTCGCCTGATAGGAGGACCTATGGATTACACGCCTGGGGTATTTGAAATGGATATAAGTAAAATCAATCCAAACAACTCAAGCCATGTAAATAGTACCCTTGCCAATCAACTTGCATTATATGTAACGATGTACAGCCCGCTTCAAATGGCAGCCGATTTTCCTGAAAACTACAGCCAGTTTATGGATGCCTTTCAATTCATTAAAGATGTAGCACTCGATTGGGATGATAGTCAATATCTGGAAGCAGAACCTGGTCAGTATATTACAGTAGCTCGCAAGGTGAAGGGAAAGAGTAGTTGGTTTGTCGGGAATGTGAATGGCGAAGCTCCACGCACCTCAAACATAACGTTTAATTTTCTGGATGCTGATAAAACGTATATAGCAACCATCTATGGCGATGCCAAAGACGCACACTATAAAACGAATCCGCAGGCGTATACCATTCGTAAAGTAATTGTTACCAACAAATCAAAACTGGCACAGTGGTCGGCACCGGGGGGTGGCTATGCGATTAGTATTGCCGAAGCCGATAAAAGTCAGACCAAGGGTTTGAAGAAATTATAGAGTGTGAGATAAGAACTTCGCTTCTTATCAACATAGGCAAGAAATGGAACATGCGAAAAGTCATCCATATCAGCCAAACCTGTAACTAATCGTTGCGCCACAATTCAATGCCTGGAATTCTGCTCTGGATCAGATCGAATTCGGCTATTTGAAAGTGATGAGTGGGAAGGAGGCGTGGCCACCTCTACCCTGAGCCTGGTGGTGAAGAACGAGTTTATGGAAAACATAAAGGAGGAAATTCGACAGGCAAAAGTTAGCGACAAAGTAGAAGGTAAATAGTGTGCGCTTGGGCGTATTGTTAAAGAGTTTGATACATCGCTCAGGTACCCTAAGTCGTAGGTGTTGATGAACGCTGCCATAACAGGAAAATAATACCCTTACCTCTATGATAAACGTTGATGTGATTTCTAAAAGTAATACTCTACTTCTGCTATTTTACTTACAGGACGTTTTTTTAATCCAAAATACGTGCTTAGAAGCCTGAAATCCTTGTATCTTTATTAACCTATTGCCACATTAAAATTAGCGCCAATGAAAACTTACCCCAGCATTTTCAATGACGTAATAGGGCCCGTGATGCGTGGCCCTTCCAGTTCGCATTGTGCCGCTTCTCTCCGAATCGGCCGGATTTGCCGTGACTTAATGGATGCTGACATTAGTGAAGTATCTGTTGAATTTGACCCCAACGGTTCACTCGCCACTACACACAAAGGTCAGGGTTCTGATATGGGTTTGTTCGGAGGATTTTTGGGATGGGAAGCATACGAAGAACGTCTTCCCGAATATCTTCAGGCAATGGAAGAAGCTGGTATCAAGATTAAGATCGACATCCATCCGATCGGAGCCACACATCCCAATACTTATAAACTCACGCTGAGAAATAAAAAGGAAGTAAGGGAGTTAACTGCCATCTCAACAGGGGGTGGCATGATAGAAGTGATTGAAATTGATGGAGCCAAAGTGTCGATGGCGGGAGATTTTTATCAGACACTTGTGTACGTGGAGTCTCCCGGCAGCATTGTTCCGTTTATTGAAAAGTCGATGCCATGCGATGAAATTGCATTCCGCCAAGGCAAATCAAATTTTATTGAAGTAAAGGCCAATAAATTTCTTACGGATGAGCTTTGCAAAGAACTGCTCAGCATGGACGAAGTATTGTTCATTAAAAAAATGAACCCTGTCCTTCCGGTGATGTCGAGGAAAGACCTTGCGGTGCCGTTTATTACCTGTGAAGAAATGTTAGAGTACAACAAAGATAAAAATCATGAGTTGTGGGAGCTTGCTGTGGACTATGAAAGCATGCGGGGCAGTATTTCAAGAGAAGAGGTCTTTGAAAAGATGCGTGCTATCGTGCAGATAATGCACAACTCCATCGAACTTGGCCTGAAAGGCACAAAGTATGCTGACCGTATCTTAGGTCCGCAATCGGTTGGATTTCAAAAACAAATGAGTGACAAGAAGTTGGTAGAGGGAGATATTCTTAATCAGGTGATTCTCTATACCTCTGCGATGATGGAAGTAAAAAGTTCGATGGGTGTTGTCGTGGCCGCACCAACGGCAGGCTCTTGTGGCGCGTTGCCCGGAGCGGTGATTGGCATCAGCACTTCGCTTGGGTTGTCACAAGACGAAATGGTAAAAGCGATGCTGGCGGCCGGTATCATTGGCGTATTTATCGCAGCGCATGCCACGTTTGCCGCGGAAGTAGGTGGTTGTATGGCCGAGTGCGGGTCCGGTTCTGGAATGGCGGCTGCGGGAATTGTAGGTTTGAAGAACGGCACGTTGGATCAATCACTCGCTGCTGCTTCCATGGCCTTGCAGTCGTCATTAGGCATGATTTGCGATATGATTGCCGATCGCGTGGAAGCACCTTGTTTAAATAGAAATGTGATGGCTGCTACCAATGCGATCTCGTGCGCAAATATGGCCTTGTCGGATTACAATCACTTAATTCCGCTGGATGAAGTAATTGAAACAATGAAGAAAGTGGGGGATGCGATTCCCAACACCTTGCGTTGTACCGGCCTCGGAGGATTAGCCATTACGAAGACAGCGAAGAAGATTGAAGCCATGCTTGCCAAAGGGGAAGAGGAAAGGAGCAAAACATTTTTTAAAGTCTGTTGATTTTTCTGATACAAAGTAAACCCAATCGATTCTTACCAATTCTATAAATGCTGACCATCGTTTGGGTTTCTTTAGTTGCACTGGCCATTTGGTTCTGCTTCGTTCTAGTCAGGGATTTTTTAGCGCACCGTAACAAACTTGAAGGCAGCAGTTGGCTAAAAACATCAGTCATTGGTTTTGTTGTGAACTTTTTTGATGTCCTCGGCATCGGTGCTTTTGCTCCGCAAACAGCCTTATTAAAATTCACCAAACAGACTGAGGACAGGCTGATACCCGGCACGATGAATGTTGCGAATACGTTACCCGTCTTACTGCAGGCATTCATATTCATTAATATCATTGAGGTTGACCCATTAACATTAATTCTTATGTTGGTGTCCGCTGCCGTGGGTGCCGTCATCGGAGCAGACATTGTTTCCCGACTGTCGGAAAGAAAAATCCGGTTGACGATGGGATTTGCATTGTTGGTGACAGCTGCATTTATGTTAGCCAGAATAATGAATTGGATTCAAGGAGGGGGCGAGGCGATCGGTCTTGCGGATTCTAAACTAGTAATTGCCGTTGTTGTCAATTTTTTCTTAGGCGCTATCATGACAGCCGGTGTTGGACTGTATGCACCGTGCATGGCATTGGTTTTCGCGCTT
>JAEUUB010000856.1 GCA_016787745.1 Cyclobacteriaceae bacterium | reverse complement strand
TTGATATTCGCTTCGTAAGATTTAAATCGGGGATACGCAGATGTTTCTGGAGTTTTGTGGTTTACGCTCCGGAACTCAAATACACCCGGAACAAACGTGGATACTTTTCCGATATACCTAAGCTTGCCTTGCTCCGCTTTTACGTAGGGTTGATTCGTTTTGAAATTGTATTTGTTCAATTCATAGTAGACCGAATCGGAGGGAAGTCCTGCGGCCGACCAATCAAATCGTCCGCCTTCACCAACAAAAAGTTTTTCGCGAAGCGCGAATGTACCCCTTGTGTTTTGAAGAGAAACTGAATCGTACGGAGTGATAAAAGTAAGGGTGAGCTTGTCGAACTTAAGTACGGGACCATACACTTCGGGCTGTACTATAGGTTGTTGCCAAAACGGGGCGTTGTAGGAGGATGTATCTACAGGCTGATCATAATACTCGGTTTGTACGGTATCCGAAAGATAGGCCGGTTCCAGATACTCAAACTGATAGTTATTATCGGTTACCTGCAACTGAAATGCTTTTTCAAAATGAAGTGCATGATGTTCAAAAAAATCGCGGCTCTGCTGAAAAAATAAATTGCCCTGCACGATGTTGTCTTTAGCAATCACTTTATCAGTTGTTTCCAGGTAGTTGGATAGTTTTGAGATATCGGCATTTTCAATGGAGACAGCCGCTGCAATTGCTCCGTAATAATTGACAAAGTGCGGTCTTACCTTGTAGCCCTTCTTTTTCATTTGTCGGGCCTGGCTACGAATAATGTTCTGATGATCCGGACCCAAAGAACTCCAGGCGGTGTTGAATGCGGCACCAACCGCAATGGCTTCATTGGCCCTTGTACTCTCTAAAACTAGTCGTACGCTATCCTGAAAACTATATTGACGGCTATCGCCCGACTGGGCAAAAACGCCAGCCGTTGACATAAGAACGGCAATAATATAGCTTAAAACCTGCTTCACGGGGCCAAAAACCTTGAAATTCGTAAATAAATAGCGAATGTGCTAATGGACGAATTATACCTACTTAACGGAATATCCCAGGGGATTGTATATCGACCAGATCGGTCGATTTTTTCAAACTTATCCTCAACGTTTTCTACGCAATGAATGGCGCTTCAAAATGCCATTAGATCATTTCTAATAAGAGACATGCCCAAGTTTCCCGCTCATCATAAACTACTTCCCGAAGACTGTAATTAGCGGCTTCCTCTTTTAAATCCTCAATATCACTTACATAAAATCCGCTAAGCAACAAGTGCCCGCCTTTGGTTAGAAACGAAGCATAGCGCGACATCTCATTCATCAAAATATTTTTATTAATGTTAGCCAAAATAAGATCGAATTTTCCCGTAAGCTTTACTTCGTCTATTTTACCCTGCTGTACATGAATGTTGTTACATTGATTATTCGAAGCGTTCTCTTCCCCATTCACCACGCTCCATTCATCGATATCAAAGGCTTCCACTTCTTTCGCGCCAAGCTTGGAGGCCATAATAGACAAGATCACTGTTCCACAACCTGCATCCATCACTCGTTTATTCTGATGATCAATTTTCATTTGGCGGCTGATCATCAAATGCGTGGTCTGATGATGCCCGGTACCAAACGACATTTTTGGAGTTATAATAATTTCGAATGGATATTTTTTCTCTATTGAATGAAAAGCCGCGCGGATAAGACATTGGTCATCTACCACAATGGGTTCTACATTCTTCTCCCATTCTTCATTCCAGTTTTGTTTTGGAATTTGCGTGAGTGAAAATTGTAACGGATGTACTTCCTTATACCTTTCTTTTATCTGGTCCAGCAATTCCTTGTCAAAAGCATCTCCCTCAACGTACGCTTCAAATCCTGTTTCGACCTCCATAAACGTATCAAATCCTGCTTCCGCAATTTCGGCCATCAGGATTTCTACATACTCAGGATCGCAGATTACCTGCAGGCGAGTAGAATACATATTTTTTAATTTGGAAATGAACCGATTTGAAAATTCGTAGATAATAACGGAACTGAAGCCCTCATTTTCAAATTATCAAATCTTCAAATTCCTTTAATAATCTCTACAAACTCTCTGCTCTTTAACGAAGCGCCTCCTACAAGGCCGCCATCCACATCCGGGCAAGCGAAAAGTTCTTTGGCATTATCGGCTTTCACACTCCCCCCATAAAGGATAGAAATCTCATCGGCTACAACTCCATATTTAGCGGCAAGATGCTTTCGAATTACCGCGTGCATTTCCTGCGCTTGTTGCGAGGTAGCCGTTTTCCCTGTACCAATAGCCCAAACGGGTTCGTAAGCGATAACTACCCGCTTCAACGCTTCAGCCGATAAATGAAAAAGACTTTCCTCTACCTGCTGCTTTACTAATTGCTCATGCGTGCCTTTCTCACGAATCTCCAGCGGCTCGCCACAACAAAAAATGGGAGTCAGTCCTGCTGCCAAAGCCTTGTCGACTTTGGTGGCCAGCAAATTGCCATCTTCACCAAAATATTGTCTGCGCTCGCTATGTCCAATAATCACATAGGGGATATTCATTGACTTTAACATGGATACAGAGGTCTCGCCTGTATACGCGCCCGCATCATGCTCGCTGCAATTTTGAGCCCCCACCGAAATGCGTGTGTTAGAACCAAGCTGTTGCTTTACCGGATGCAAATAAGGAAACGGAGTACAAAGCACTACTTTTACATTTCCTTTCACTTCATCGGCTACCATGCCTATAAGTTCAGATGTTAACGTCTGGGCTTCTTCCAGCGTTTTATTCATTTTCCAGTTGCCGGCTACAATTTTGTTACGCATCGTTTTAAAAAATTTATTTTGAATTAAAGGTGAGAATATCCGAAGACTTACTGCGGGTTAATCGCAAACTTTTTACAGGTTCTTTATAGGTTACATGCACCAGATTCGACTGATCATCGTGGGTCTCCATGATCACCTCGTTTTTTACTTCCATGGTTTTGAACTTCTTGATATTCTCTATTTCGATATAACAAATCACCGCAGGGTCTTCCCGTTCAAATCCTAGAAAATTCAATTTCTGTACTTTGCCGTCTAACTTAACCGACAGGCGCTTGACTACATATTCGGCAATGAGTTGCTCCGATGTTTGGCCGGAGCCGGGTTGTAATAAATCCAGTTCGGGTTGATTTAATTCATTACGAATCGATAATTCCAGATCATCCAAAAAAATGCGCGAGGTTATCTGCAAAGCTTTGTCCTTTTCACTATAGTTTATTTCGGATACCGAAAGATGGATGGGGTGAAATAAAAGATAGAACGAATATAAAAGAGTAATCATGGGGTCGGCATTACCAATATCGTGCCGTCAAAATTAGTTCTAATTGCCCTAAATCAAAATTAAGATTATACTTGTGCCCACTTTAAAAGGTAGTGAGATGAGTGAGTTCGCGTTGTATTTTGGCTTGGGTAAAGATCACATCTTAGACTACGCAGGCGGCTATGATCATATTCTATTTGTTCTCGCACTTTGCGCGGTGTATTTGGTTCGCGATTGGAAAAAAATTCTGATTCTTGTAACGGCCTTTACAATCGGGCACTCTATCACGCTGGCGCTGGCCACACTTAATGTTATTAATTTTCCGGCAGAAGTAATTGAATTCCTTATACCCCTCACCATTTTTATTACCGCTGTGGGTAATCTATTTAAAAACGATACCCCTCTTACGCAGACCAAAGTACAAATCAATTATTTCTTTGCGCTCTTTTTTGGATTGATCCATGGACTGGGTTTTTCAAATTTTCTCCGGGCATTACTGGGAAAAAATAAGAATATTGTATCCCCGCTATTTGCCTTTAATCTTGGTTTAGAGTTCGGTCAAATAATTGTGGTCCTAATTTTTCTTGCAATCAGTTATGTTTTAGTAGACTTAGCCAAAGTTTCGCGTAGAGACTTAAAATTGATATTGTCAGCCGCCATAGCCGGCATTGCGCTTGTACTAATGAAAGACCGGATTTTTTGGTAGAACAAGCCGACATAAACGCATAAAACTTGACATTATGAATAAACTATTCTCCTTCGTTTTATTTCTTTTCGTACTCCCGCTTGGTGCCCAGAACTGGAAAGGAAAGTTCGAACAACTCGATCAGCAATTGCCTACTCCCAATGAGTATCGCACAGGGTCTGGCTCACCCGGCCCCAAATACTGGCAACAAAAAGCGGATTATGAAATTTCCGTTGAACTTAACGATGCGAATCAAAGCATTACCGGTACCGAAAAAATTACCTACCACAACAATTCTCCCGATGTGTTAAAATATCTGTGGCTACAACTGGATCAAAATCTTTTTGAAAAAGAAAGCAACACGGGCAAAACAAGCACCAATTCCATTCGCGATTCTGTAGCCGCCAAAACTATGGCCGGACAACTTAGCCTTTATGATTTTACAGGCGGTTATAAAATTGCTTCAGTTAAAGATGCATCGGGCAATCCGTTAAAACATACCATTAATAAAACGATGATGCGGGTGGACCTTCCTCAACCACTTAAGCCCGGAGGACAGGTTAGTTTTCAGGTAGCCTGGTCTTACAATATCAACGACCGCAATTTTCAGGGCGGACGTAGCGGGTATGAGTATTTTCCTGCCGAAGACAATTATGTATACACCATCGCGCAGTTCTTTCCCCGCATGTGTGTTTATGATGATGTAGTGGGTTGGCAAAACAAACAATTTCTGGGGCGTTCGGAGTTTACTTTACCTTTCGGGGATTATAAAGTTTCGATCACCGTTCCGGCCGATCATGTGGTGGCCGCC
>JAEUUB010000831.1 GCA_016787745.1 Cyclobacteriaceae bacterium | reverse complement strand
AGTTATTTTGATCGAATGCCAGGGAAATACTTTTTGTTTCGAGCAAACTTGTTGACAAGGGAGAATCTTCCTTAAAATCTGAAATGGATTTGTTGGAGATAAACAAATTAGAAATGATTATAGCCGGTGGCGTTTTGTTTGAAGTAACGTTCGTGAATGTGGTGAGCCCATGATCGCCCCCGAAATAAAACCGTCCGTCTGATGCACGTGTATTGGTCAATGACAAAAATACATCACCACCAATACCATCGGATGAGTTGTAATTAATAAAAGTGGTCTTGCCTAACCTTTCGTTAATAACCATTTGCGATAGTCCGTTTTGTGTGCCAATCCACATTTCGCCATTGTCGCCTTCCTCAATAGCTTCAATCAGGTTGGTGGGTAATCCATCCGTTTCAGAATATCGGGTAAAGGTTTCTGTTGACGGATCCAGTTTGGTTACACCTTCGTTGGTGGCAAACCAGATCATTCCGCGACTGTCGGCATGGATATCTCTGACATTATTATGACTAAGTGAGTTTACATCATCCGGTTGATGGGTGTAGGTTTTTACCTGATTGGTCGTAACATCAATGCGATCAATACCACTTCCTGCAGCTGCCACCCAAATGTATTTATCGGTTATCTCCATGTCACTGATATTCGATCCGGAGGTATAGAGTTCTTCCTTTTCAGGAAGTATTTCGGTTTGGAAACTTTGTACGCGATCGCCTGCTTGCGGTTTTAGTAAGACAATACCATACAGCGAAGTTTGTGTTGGGGGGGCATCATTCCATTTTCCATAGGCATGACTATCGTCTGTTCTATAACGCAAATTATAAGTGCCCGGCTCTAACGTTACGCTACCCAGTGCAATCCTGTTTTTATATGCACCGCCTGCATGAAGCGTCTCATCGTATTTGTTCATTTTCCATACGGTATCTTTGGCAGCATTTTCTATCCATCCAAAATCGGCCATTAACAAGGGATCCATTTCAGTTACTGCCATCACCCAATAGGTTCCGGTTTCTGTTATTTCTACAGGCTGCGTGATGTTCTGATTATCGATAACCTTTTCGATTCCGGCAAGTTTTTGATCAGTGCTTATCAGGCTATCCATTTCTTGAATCAACGGACTGGGATATTGCCGGCCATGCTTATTGATTATCCGCTGGATGGTATTGTCTTTGGGGTTTAAAATATTGACACCATTATTGGTGCCCACCCACACCCGGCCTTGCTTGTCGGATTTCACTACCCGCACCTGATTATGAGAAAGGGAGTTCTCGTTTAAAGAATCATATTTAAAGCGTCTGATTTCTTTATAGTTTTTATCCAACTCAACCAAACCATCGCCCCAGGTACCCAACCAAAGAGAACCATCACTATTTTCGGCAATTGCACGGGCCGAACCACCAAACATATCGTCAACAACCTTAAATGTTATCTTTTCAAAGGTCTGCTTTTTGGGATCATACACATTTACGCCATTTCCGCGCGTACCGATGTATACAATACCAGGTTTTACTTTTGAGGCAACGATTCCAAATATTCCACCTGCACTCAGTCCATTAGGATTGGCAGGGTCATGACTAAGGTGTTGAAATGGCTTGTTTACCGGATCATATTTTACCAAACCCGACTCGAGACTGCCAAACCAGAAGATTCCACTTTGATCAATGATAAAATTAGTGAGGGTGATATTCCAGCCATGGGTGCGCATTTTCATTTTGCCGGAAATTTCAATCTCGGTATAGGTATCCGACAGGCCATTGAATTTTAGGATGCCTCTGAAATTATTCGCAATCCAGATATTGCCCTCCTTATCTGGAAGGATCATATTCCAGTGATTCAAGCCATCATCATTGCTCTCTGTATAGGTTACTATGGTTTTTAATGCATCCGTTTCCGGATTGTATTTATATACTCCGATGCGGCTTGTTATCCAAAGGGTCTGAGTTGAATCAAAATGCAGGTAGGTGATGGTATTTGCCTCTTTTAATTTTGCCACTGATTCATGCTGCACCTGTCTAAAGATGCTATCGCCTTTGGCTTGGTGCATAAGTCCATAAAGAGACGATCCAAACCAAAGCCCGCCTTTGTTATCTTCCGCAATACTTAAACAAGGTTCATAATGATCAGGAAGTTCAACTCCGGGAACTTCATACTTTGCGAACTCCCAGTGGTCAATTGTTTTATTGTATTTGAGCAAGCCCAGGAAGCGGGTAACGGCCCATAAATTTTTCTGCGAATCTTGAAAGATTCTAAAGGTAATTCCATAGGGTGCACCAGTTGGTGTATTAAAATAGCCGGGGAAGAGATAGTTTTTAAATTCATTTTTACGTCTGTCATAGCGGGATAAGCCCAGCCCCGTGCCCACCCAAATATTATGGTCAGCATCTTCCATTAAACTCCAAACATTATTGTGTTGCAAACTGGTTGTTTTACCGGGTGAGTTCTTAAAGGTTTCAAACCGGTAGCCATCATACTTTTGTAAGCCATTGCCGGTACCGATCCAGATTAGCCCGAAACTATCTTGCATCACCGATTGCGCATTGGGAGAAACCAGTCCATCGGCAACGGAAACATAGGTGGGTTCAATGGTTTGGGTGGGTGCCTGCGCCTGAAGAGTGGCTATACAATACAGACTTAAAACAAGAGTCAGCCATATGGCAGGCACGCCAGGCAGTTGAGATTTAGGCATTTGTAAATATAAGATCAAGGACTGATTGGTTTAAAGGATTTCAGGGAAATAATTGTTGAAATAATAGAATTTGTGGCTTGACAATATATAAATAGTCTGAACCACTGATTTGCACGGATGGAATGATTTCACTGATTTTTTCATGTTATCGAACGAGCCGTTTAAAGGTTAAACTCTTACTGCCGAAGTTGATCAATAGTCCAACTTCTAGTTTATATGCTTTCAGGTAATTAAGAATTTGTGCGAGGTGAACGTCCTCTAATTCGATGACCGCTTTTAATTCCACCAACACTTTGCCTTCTACCACAAAGTCAGCTCTGCGGGTTCCAATAGGTTCTGGCAAATCCTTGTAGAATATATCTTGCTCAATTTCACGGGCAAACGAAAGTCCAGCTTGCGATAACTCCCAAGCCAATGCCCGTTGATAGATAACCTCTTGAAACCCATTGCCCAGAAACTTATGGACTTCAAATGAAGCTCCAATTATTTTTTCGGTTATGTCTTTGTATTTTAATTCCGCCATACTGAATTTAATCAGTCAAATCATTCAATCCAAAAAATCCGTGGTTCAGACAAGGGGTAATGAAATAATAAACTCACTCCCCACCCCCTCCTTCGTCTCCACCCGCAACTCTCCCCCATGCGCCTTTACAATATCATAACTCAAGCTCAATCCCAATCCTGTTCCTTGCCCGGTAGGTTTGGTAGTGAAAAATGGTTGGAAGATTTTTTCTTTGATGTGTTCGGGAATTCCGGGGCCATTGTCTTTGACAGATATCAAAACTTTATTACCCTCTTTCCTGGTGCTGACAGAAACGGTCGGTTCATATTTATTCTCCGAAGCCTTGGCGTAGGAGGACTTTTCTCCTTCCGCTTTCAGCTTTGAGCTTTCAGCTTTGTACTTTTCATTCACAGCATAAAATGCATTGGTAATTAAATTCAAAATCACCCTACCAATATCTTGTGGAATGATGTTGATGTTACCAATCGTTTCATCGGACTCAGTTTTCATTGTCGCATTAAATGATTTGTCTTTAGCTCTTAATCCATGATATGCCAACCGTAGATATTCATCTGCAAGCGCATTGATATCGGTGGGCTCTTTGGTGCCGCTGGTACTACGGCTATGTTGGAGCATTCCCTTTACAATAGCATCAGCACGTTTGCCGTGGTGAAGAATCTTTTCCTGGTTTTCCTTTATATCCTTAGCAAGGGCTTTAACCTCTGTTGTGTTTCCTTTGTCAACTTCCTGTTCCAGTTCTTCTGCTAACTCTTTATTAACCTCAGAAAAATTATTAACAAAGTTCAATGGATTCTGAATTTCATGGGCAATACCGGCTGTTAGTTCTCCAAGACTGGCCATTTTTTCAGATTGGATTAGCTGATTTTGGGTTGCCTTTAAATCAGAAAGTGTTCCCTCTAAAATTTTATTCGTTCGTTGCTTAAGTCGATTGTTACGGTACAACAGTAACGCTACCAATAAAAAAGTGAACAGGGCTGCCCCTAAAGCATACATTCTGATTCTGGTCTTTTCTTCCTGATCTTTCCTTTCAAGTTCTAGCAACCGATTCTTCTGATCAAAACTTAAATTCTGAAATTGCATCAGTCTGGTTATGTATGCTTCATTAAGACTATCCGCTAGCTTTTTCCCCGTTACTGAATAATCATAGGCGAGCGCATATTGATTTTTAGCTTTATAGATTGAGGCCAGGTTTATATACCCATCCGCTAGTCCAAAATAGTCCTTTATTGTCTCCGATATGCTTTGCCCTTTCAAAGTATAGACCAAAGCAGAATCAAGTTGCCCCATCGCCTCATATAATTTGCCCAGTGACTGATTAGTAAGGGCTTGATGAGCAGCAGTGGCATAGTCTTTTTCTTTAATTTCATTTAATGCCAGCACATAATAAAACCTGGCTGAGTCATACACTTCCTTATACGCATAATAGTTACCTATATGTGCATAGACTACATTCTTATTTCTTTGATATGGCGATCCTTGATACTGCGCTAAAGCTTTTTTAAAATAAAGAAAAGCTGAGTCAGGCTTATTATTTAAAGCATATAGCAAAAGCCCAATATCACGGTTACATAGACTTAATATCTTTTGATTACCAAGAGTTTCTCCAATTTGTAAAGCTTTAAAGATATGATATCTGGCCTGTTCGTATTGTCGTGTGCGGTTGTAAAATCTTGAAAGCTCATAATGAATCATTCCAAGTATAGCCTGCCTGGCCTCCCTGGGGCTTTTTGAATACGAGAAATTAGCATACCCCCAGCCATTTAATGTATCTGTTGAATCCTCCGCCACACGTAAGCCAAGCATGTAGTTTTCATAAGCTGCCGGTAGGTTGTCAAATTGAACATTGCAATAGGCTATTTGCTGATAAGCATCCGCTTCCCACAGTTTAAAATTTAGCTTTTTAGCAAACTTCAATTGCGATTCATGAAAAGGAAGTGCTACTTCAGGTTCACTGTCTTGATAATAAAATCCAAGATTCCTGCTAATTTCCAATCGAATTGTATCATTGGCAGCATTGGCCAATGCGATATGCATGCTATCCAAATAAGTAGATGTATTTTGTGCATTACCAAGTATTGGCAGTGTAATGAATAAAAATATTTTTAGCGCTGATTTCATAGCCGTTATTTAGCAGTTAGTATTTGAACAATAAACATTGACCCTTTACCCTCCATCGATTCTACGAACAACTCTCCCCCAAGTGCCTCACAATATCATAAATCGTCTGAACCACGCCTGCCGGTCAGGCAGGGATTTGCACAGATAGATGGATTGCACTGATTTCATTTTCATAGAACAAGTCTTTAACGGTAAGGCTTTGCTTCCCAAATTAATTTTACACCAACTCTTGAAAACTATACTGTGCATCGTAATCAATTTTAAATTCTTTCAACAACCCCAGGTACTCATCACCAAAAGTTTTCACCTTGTGATGTTCTTCCTGATTCTGTATGTATTTAAAAACCGTACCCACTAATGACTGGTGATAAGAGAATACACCATAGCCTTCTTGCCATTCAAACCTTTCGGCAGTTAGTTTGTGATCATTGATGTACTTAGAGGATTTGGCTTTTACCGTTTTCATCAGCTCAGAGACCGATACCACTGGCTTTAATCCTAAGAAACAATGGACATGATCTTCCACACCATTTACGATGATTGTTTTGCAATTGGCTTCATTAATCAGGTTGCCAATTACACCAAACACCTGGCTTCGCCACGCTTTGTCAAGCACAGCTTTACGGTACTTAACGGCAAAGACTGTCTGCAGGTATATCTGGTGATAGGTGTTTGCCATTTTAGTTTTTTTTAGACGTTTACAATATGTATCGAGCCTACGGCTCTTATTTCTTTCTCTTTCGTTCTCAACGGACTGAGGTCCGTTGTTATAATACCGGTCGAGGCTACGCCTCTATGCTTGAAACACCCCCTCTTATCCAGTCTTAACTCAGAGCCGTTAGGCTCAAATCATTTTATAACCACTAGTAATGGCCGAGACCATGCCTCTATGCTTCAACACCTCCATCTCATCCAGTCTCAGCTCAGAGCCGTTAGGCTCGACTCATCTTCTAACCACGGACTTTAGTCCGTGGAGTAAACCCACTCAACTGCGGCCGAGTGCCGTAAGCACGACACATCCTGCTACAAAGGGAGTGATATCATAAACTCACTCCCCTCACCCTCCCTCGTCTCTACCTTCAACTCTCCTCCATGAGCCTTCACAATATCATAACTCAAACTCAATCCTAAGCCCGTTCCTTGCCCGGTTGGTTTGGTGGTGAAGAACGGTTGAAAGATTTTTTCTTTGATAGAATGGGGAATGCCGTTGCCATTGTCTTCTACGGTGATCGCTATTTTATCCCCAATTTTTTTTGTCGAAACAATTACCATTGGCTCGTAGCTTATACCTGACTTTTGACTCTCAACTTTGGACTTTTCATTCACAGCATAAAATGCATTGGTAATTAAATTCAAAATCACCCTACCAATATCTTGTGGAATGATGTTGATGTTACCAATCGTTTCATCGGACTCAGTTTTCATTGTCGCATTAAATGATTTGTCTTTGGCGCGCAAGCCATGATACGCTAAACGTAGGTATTCATCTGCTAAAGCATTAATATCGGTTGGCTCCTTAATTCCACTACTACTTCTACTGTGTTGCAGCATTCCTTTCACAATAGCATCTGCTCGCTTGCCATGGTGTAATATCTTTTGTTGATTTTCAATTGCATCATTTGCAATTAATTTTGCGTCATTAATATTTCCTTTATCAAGTTCATCTTTCATTTCAGAAAGAAGTTCTTCATTCACTTCTGAAAAGTTGTTCACAAAGTTCAACGGGTTTTGAATCTCATGCGCTATGCCTGCAGTGAGTTCACCAAGGCTGGCCATCTTTTCAGATTGGATGAGTTGGGATTGAGTGGATTTGAGATCTGATAATGTCTCTTCCAAAACATGATTGGCCCTTTGCTTCTGTCTGTTATTGCGGTAAAGCATAAATGCGATTATAGAGAATACCCCTAATCCTGTTAACAACCCATATAGTTTCAATTGGTTTTGATATTCAGCCTCTTTGGCTTTTTCTTCAACAACTCGAATTTGATTGTTGAAAGCAAGCGCCTGAACTCTGTTGATATTATTCTGACTAAAAATCAGCGCATTAACACTAGCCTCCATTTGAGAATAGTAGTAAGCACTATCAACTTGGTGTTTGATGTCAAACACCCGTCTCAAAAATCCAGCCCCGGCTAATGTTAAATTATTGTTCTTTCTTTTAATTCCGAGTGCTACTAAATTCCTTGCCTGCACGCCTGCCTCTTCAACTCTATTATTAGCAAGAAGGAATGGGATGTAATTAGAGTAAAATAGCAATTTAATTGAGGTGCTTTCAACTAAATCTGTAAGCGCTAGTGCTTTTTCAAAATTCTCGCCAGCCATTTTTTGGTTGTCGAGTAGCGCAAATGCAGATCCCTTAAACGTCAAATCTGTAAAATCGTAAGACTGGCCACCTTTGAGTTTCAACGTCAATTCAGAAACTCGTTCAGCATAATAGAATGCAGAATCTGGAATATTCTCTAACAGAAAATACTGGGCCATATTTCCCTGATATTGAATCAGCATGAAATCATACAACTCATGAGACTTCTCAGGCATATTTGCACCACCCTTTAACGTATTTTCTAAGGCCTCCCGATTATTCTGTATATCAAAGTATACCAGCGCTATGTCAAAATAGAGGGAACTTAATCTCCGCTTGTCTTTTGTTTTTTCGGCCAGCGGAATAGCCTTGAAGAAATATTCAAGTGCCGATGAGTTGTCTCCTTTATTAAGATAAAAATAAGAACCTAGCCAATTATAACTGATCGATAATAAGGAATCATTATTTAATTGCTGTCCGATTTGAAGCATTTGCATGCAAAACGCTGAATCAACGTTATCTCCCTTCCAGCTCGTTAACTCCAGTACTATCTTATTAAGGAGATCAAACCGATCAATGGGCTTTGCAGCGGTGGCCAACAAGGTTCTTAAACTGTCGGCTTCTTTTTTTTGAGAATGGCCAATTTTGAATGTGAATACTAAAAGGAATACAAGAGTAAATGTTCTGATCATTAGTTTGTTTTTAAATCGGTAATTGAATAATAAATACTGATCCTTCATTCTCTTTAGTCCCCACTCTTAACTCCCCCCCATGCGCCTTCACAATATCATAACTCAAACTCAACCCTAAGCCTGTTCCCTGCCCTGTTGGCTTGGTGGTGAAGAACGGTTGGAAGATTTTCTCTTTGATGTGTTCAGGAATGCCGCTGCCATTGTCTTTGACAGATATCAAAACTTTATTACCCTCTTTCCTGGTGCTGACAGAAACGGTCGGTTCATATTTATTCTCCGAAGCCTTGGCGTAGGAGGACTTTTCTCCTTCCGCTTTCAGCTTTGAGCTTTCAGCATTGTACTTTTCATTCACAGCATAAAATGCATTCGTAATTAAATTCAAAATCACTCGGCCAATATCTTGTGGAATAATATTGATGTTACCGATCGATTCATCAAATTCAGTTTTCATGGTTGCGTTAAATGACTTGTCTTTTGCGCGTAAACCATGATAAGCTAAGCGCAAGTATTCATCTGCCAGGGTATTAATATTGGTAGACTCTTTTACACCACTGCTGCTACGACTGTGTTGCAGCATGCCTTTAACAATGTCGCCCGCGCGCTTGCCGTGGTGGTTTATCTTTTCAAGGTTCTGAAAAATGTCAGTTAATAACTCTTCTTCTAATTCTTTGTCGCGCTCACTTTCAACTTTTGACCTTTCAACTTTCAACTCAGTAATCAACTCCGTATTCACTTCACTAAAGTTGTTTACAAAATTCAACGGGTTTTGAATTTCATGTGCAATGCCGGCAGTGAGTTCGCCCAACGAAGCCATCTTTTCTGATTGGATCAACTGCGCTTGAGTCTGCTTCAAATCAGTCAATGTTTTTTCAATCTGCTCCTTGGCCGATTCAAGCTTGTTAAAATCCTCATACCGGGCATAGGCAACTGAAAAAGCATCGGCCAGTGATTGTACCAGTTGAAGTGCATCTGTTTGAAGTTGATCATTGCTGCCAACATATAACATACCCTGCCTGAACGGCAAAAAGTGCAAATGAAAACCATCTTTTGGAAGCGTACTTAAATACTGTTCGCGTGAAGCGATTGCGCCTTGCTGCAACAAAACATCGGCTTGCATTTGAAAATCAGATTCGCTCCAATGGGCTACGAATTCTTTTTGCTGCTTCCAGCTATCAATGGCCCCGGCAAGACTTCCGAAATTATCCATCGGGGTGTGATATGCCCCAATGGCACGGCCGTCAGGTGCCGATAAATACGTGTGTACTTTATTTTCTTTTGCGTCCATGATAAACACGCCACAACGAATGAATGCTATGCCCAGTGTTGTAAGCTCCTTCCAAATGAGTGGAGTGATCCTCTCTAAATCCTCTGTAGTGCGCATAGAAGCAATCTCGGCACGCACGCGATCCAGTGACGCCTGGCGAATAGCGTCTTTGGCCGCTGCTTCTGATTTCTGTAATTCCAGGTATCGCCTGATGGTGAGATCAATAATGGATTTGAACCGTTGTAGAATTTTTATTTCCATTTTGGTATATGGCTTCTCAGACCAGACATAAAACCCACCTTCAGAAAAAGTCAGAAAACAGCCATACTCTTCTTTGTGCGTGGATTTTGCAAACGGAACATTAAAAGTGGAACTAAGGTGAGTATAATAGGATTCCAAAAGTTC
>JAEUUB010000812.1 GCA_016787745.1 Cyclobacteriaceae bacterium | reverse complement strand
GATGATGACTTCTTTTTACCGAGTGGCTCCTTGTACTATGAAAAAGAGAGCAAAGAATTTCGGATAGAAGATCGTCAAAAAGCGGCAGGCGAAAAACTTACCGGGAAAGTTTTTGCCTATAACGAAGAGAAGCAAGAAGTTCGGTTTGAAGGGCCCATTACCTTCTTCAAAGGAAGCAAGGATTTTAATTTGACTGCCTCGGCATTAGGATCGGGAAACCTGGAAACGAATGATATTAAAATGAATTCGTTTATTATGGCGGACATGAACATCCCTTCTATGGCCTATCAACTGATGGCGACCAATATTCTTGAAGTGATAAACAATGAAGGAGTTAAAGAAGAAGGTCTTGGCGATCAAACAGACTTGCTTTACAAGATTGCGGATATTGTAGGTGAGCGTGCCGTGAAAGAATATGAACAAAAGTCGCTGCAAAGTTATACTCCCCTTGCTTCCGTACCTGGTTTATTAAAGCCGTTGGTAATCTCAAATGCAAACCTTAAATGGTCGCAAGAGTATAAATCTTTTTATAGTGAAGGACTGTTGGGTCTTAGCCACATGGGCCGGTATGACATCAACGGTGCGTTTGAGGGTTTTATGGAGATTCGTAAGAACGAAGATGGAGCTCCTGTCTTTCATCTTTTTATCAAAGCCTCTCCCGAATCGTGGTTTTATTTTGGCATGGAAGACAATCGCCTGATGGTTCACTCTTCACTACCCACTTTCAATGATCTCATCATTAAAAAGACCAATGCCAGCAAAGCTAAATTGGGCGACCTGGTATTTATACCCGGAACGGATGATGAGACCCTTGCATTTATAAACCGCTATCGCCAGATATACTATGGTCTTGAAGCACCTTACGATCTTTCGAGTGGAAGTGCTGCCAAGAAAAAGGACAAAAAGAAAGACGAAGAAGACGATGGCTTTTAAGCGCTATCACCTTCCATCACATTTTGTTTTTCCCACTCTTCAGATTCTGTAACTTTTCCTCTCAATTCTTTCGGTATGAAAAAGTATTTAATTCTAATTGCGTTTACGTTTGGTGCATGTTTAACATTCGCACAAAATAATTACTTCTTTCCCACGGGGGTAACCTTTGATCCGGCCATTCCTACACCGGAACAATTTTTAGGTTATCCGATTGGGGATTGGCATACCCGCCACGATCGTATTGTTCCGTATTTTCAGGAGTTGGCGCGCGTTTCTCCTAAAGCGCACTTTCAGATAATCGGGTATACGAATGAGCGCAGACCGCAGATCGTGCTAACCATTACAAGCCCCGAGAACTATGCACGTATCGAAGAGATCCGGAAGGAACATCTGAAATTAGCTGACCCTACGCAATCTGTAAATACTTCGTCTATGCCAGTAGTTATTGCACACGGCTACAATGTGCATGGTAACGAACCCAGCAGCAGCGAGGCAGCCATGCTAACCGCTTATTACCTGATTGCCGCTCAGGGGGAGGAAGCTACTAGAACCTTGCGGGATGCAATCATTCATATCGATCCTAATTATAATCCGGATGGCCGCGACCGCCATAGCAACTGGGCTAATATGCACAAGGGATTTCCTCCGGTATCAGATCCTATGGATCGTGAACACAATGAAGTTTGGCCTGGGGGACGATTTAATCATTATTGGTTTGATCTCAATCGGGATTGGCTGCCGCTGGCCCATGTGGAAAGCCAGAATCGAATTGAGTTTTTTCATCAATGGCTGCCCAATGTGTGCACCGACTATCACGAAATGGGAACCAACTCAACCAATTTCTTTGAACCCACAAAACCGATAGGATCAGAAAATCCTGTAATACCCCGCGCCAACTACGATCAGTTAAATCCACTTTTTGCCAAATATTTTGCCAAGGCAATGGATGAAATCGGATCGCTTTATTTCTCTAAAGAGAATTTTGATAATTCCTATCCAGGCTACGGATCTACGTACCCGGATATTCATGGTGGATTAGGATTGGTTTTTGAACAAGCCAGTTCGCGCGGTCATGTTCAGAAAAGCTCCACGAAAGAAGTAACCTTTGCTTTCACCATTCGCAATCATGTGCGTACGAGTTTGGCTACTGTAAAAGCGGGGGTAGAAAATCGTGAGTTGTTATTGAAACATCAACAGGAGTATTTTAAGTCAGCACTCGAGGAAGGGAAAAAATCAGCAGTTAAAGCCTATGTTTTTGGCGACAGCAAAGATCAAAGTCGCACCAAAGCATTTGCGGATTTATTGTTAAAGCACCGGATAGAAACATACACGTTAACGGCCGACCTGACGGTGGGGGCAAACAAGTATGAAAAAGGAAAGGCCTTTGTGGTTACTACCGATCAAACACAGTATCGCATGGTGCGCAGCATGTTTGAAAAAGTAACTTCCTTTTATGACAGCATTTTTTATGATGCGTCCACCTGGACCATGGCACTGGCTTACGGCATCCCGCACGATGCTGTTGGCGCGTCCGTTAAAATTTCGAAAGGCGATAAAGTTAAATTTCAGGATTTAGTGGCCACACCGCCACCGGTTGTCAAATCAACGTATGCCTATTTAATCGATTGGAATGAGTACAACGCATCGCGTGCGCTGTATTATCTGCTTTCGAAAAATGTTTATGTTAAAGCTGCTTTTAAACCCTTTTCCACAACGGTGAATGGTGCGAAAAAGCAATTTGGATATGGGACATTAATGATTCCCGTGGCAGATCAGGAAATTCCGGCTGACGAACTTTTTGCCACGATGCGTGATGCTTCCGCTACTTCGGGTTTGGAAATCTATTCGGTGGCTACCGGCTTTAGTTTGGATGGGGTGGATCTGGGCAGCGGGAATGTACGCACCGTACAAGTACCCAAAGTGGTTATGCTGGTTGGCGATGGCGCGGCCGCTACCGATGCCGGGGCGCATTGGTTTTTGTTGGATTCAAAGCTGAAGATGCCCATTACGAAAGTCAATACAAGTCAGTTTGGTCAACTTAAAATCAACGATTACAATACGCTGATTTTAGTGTCCGGAAACTACAGTATGTTGGGAGAAGCGGGGGTATCAAAAATTAAAGCATGGGTACAACTTGGAAACACCCTAATCTTAGAGAAATATGCTGTTAGTTGGGCGATCAATAACAAGTTGGTTGATGAGCAATTGAGTAAGGAGGATGATAAGAAAGATACCCAAAGACTGGACTATGTAACGGCTGGCGATTATCAGGGCTCACGGGCAATTGGTGGATCCATATATATGGGGAATCTGGATATTACGCATCCTTTGGGTTTTGGTTATACCAATCGAGCATTACCTGTATATCGTAACCATACAGTTTTCATAGAATCAAGCAAGAATCCATTTAACACAGTTATTAAGTATACAGCTAATCCGTTGCTTAGTGGATATGTCCATCCTTCTAACCTGGCAAAAATTAAAAATTCAGTGTCGCTGCTGGTAAGTAACATAGGGCAGGGGCGTGCTATTTTATTTGTAGATGATCCTGCTTTTCGCGGATATTGGAATGGCACCAACAAGTTATTTTTTAACGCTTTGTTCTTTGGTTCGCACATAAGCGCTCCGCGTTTTGAGGCAGCAGAGGAATAGCGATTCCAAAGTGAATCGGCAGGGAGTTAATTTCTCAAGCGGATGATGCAATTATCCAACGAACGATAATGGTGATAAATGCTTTTCCAGATATGTCCCTTCAAGGCAGTTTTTAATTCGGGCTGCTTATCCAACCCGCCCGCATACCAATCTCCATATTCATGGTCGATCAGATAGGTGTTTGTATACTGCCAAAGCAATTCAAATTTTTGGTAGTAGTTCATGGGATCATCCGGAAACAAATCCGCCATCAGCAATAAGGCATTCAACCCTTCTGCCTGTGCCCACCAGTTTTTGGTATCATGGGTAATGGTAATTCTATCCTGCCCCTTGTAGTAATATCCCTCATCATAAAACCCGCCAACGGCACGATCCCATCCGGTGACAAGTGCATGGTCAACCATTTTTTTAGCGACCTGTAAAGTAGTTGTATCACTATGCAAGCCCAGCACATGCGAGGCCTCTAACATCAGATATGCGGTTTCAACATCATGCCCAAAGGAGACATGATCCAGATAATGATGGGCTTCGATTACCGTTTCAGCGGAATCAACAAATGAAACGGGTGTCCAATCAGGTTGTAGAAAAAGTGTCAGGTACCCTTTAGGCGTAACGATTGTATCCCGGATTAACAGCAGCATTTCATTTAGTCGCTCTCGCAATAAAGTATCCGGCCATACCTGATACAGTTCCGTAAAAGCTTCCAACAAATGAATCGAGCTGTTTTGATCTTTATAACCTGTATCGGCTGTGGAAGGCGTAGTTGCGGATCTCCGTATTGGTGTACCCTTGCGGTGTAGATGTTGAAAATATCCTTTGTGAATAGGATCATGACTTCCTTTCTCCAACCACAAAAAAGCGTCCTGCGCAAACTTCAAAGCGCTGCTGTCTTTTGATTGATGAAAATAAGCAGCCAGCGCGTAGATACCGAACGCATTGCCGTATGCCGTCTTGTTTGAATCTCCCTTTACATTTCCCTGCTTGTCGACCAACCAATAGAATCCGCCCTCCGATTTATCCCACATAAAATCTCTCAGAAATTCGAACCCGTGTTTTGCTCCGGTTTTGTAATAGTCAACTTCTGGGTAGCGTTCGGCTAACTTTGCGTTTGTCCAGGTGTGGCGAGCCTGCGTTACAATCATTTTATCCTGGTTGCCGGTTGGTTTAAAATCATAAGTAAAGGTGCTGATAAAGCCGCCATCGACCGTGTCAAGGGCCTGCGGATACCATTTATTTAACACTTCTGTTTTCAGGGATAATTCCATGGCATCAGCAATTGCAGTGCGATTTGTTTCCCTTGCAGAATTACATGCCGATAAAAGAATCAGGAATGAAAGCAAATGTTTTTTCATAGGGAGAGAATAGGATATCTAAAGTAGGCAAATTTGAATTCAGATTTAATTGATAAAATACCCGAAAACCAGGAGCGAAATATACCAAGTATAATTGCCATGTTTTATCCCCCTTAACGTGCTATTAACTACTCCATTTATTTGTCGTTTAAAATTGGCCGAATCATTTTTACCTATCTGATTCCACTAGTTCCAGTTTTTGTTTGGTGGGATGGTATAGTATAGTATAATGTACGTATTAAGAACGTACTCCGTAAAGAAATGCGAGACCTGATAAGTCCGGTAAAGAATCACCAGCATTTTAACTGGGAAGTCAGTAATTTAAAATCGGAACCTGGTGTGATTCTTTAACATGGCGGGAAAGGAGAGCTAGTGATAATTTGGTATTATGATAGGATTTTTTTTAACTCTAAATCAGAAGAATGGATTGCTATAAAGTTAGGCCCAATGAAGTCTTCGTGCTTGAACGCGTACTCTCTGAATTCAACCCGCTTTGGATAAATCTTACCGACTATATATCCAAAGGAATTAAAGAAATCATAGTAATCGCTAAGCAATACCTTGGAAGTAATATTTATATAGCCATATTCGAATTGCACAGCTCTTACTTTCTTGTTTCTGAATGTGTTTTCGAACCCTTGCAAAGCATCCATTTCCGCACCTTCTATGTCTAACTTTAACAAATCAACGGAATCTAAGGCAAATTCCTTCAAAAGATTATCGCCTCTCACTACTTCAATGGTGTTTTGGCCAACAGCCGAATAGCTTACTCCCTTCAAATTGTGGATTGAGGCATGCTCATGGCCCGGATAAATATTGATGGTAATTAATTTGTCTTCCTTATAGAGACCTTTCTTAATAGCCAAAATGTTTTCTATTTTCTTTTTTAATAAGTTGCTTTCTAATTCTTTGAAAGTGCTATCAACCGGTTCAAAGGAAAATATTTTTCCTTGTGGACAAGCCTGCCTGGTTAACTCGGCATATTCGCCTACATTAGCACCAACATCAAATATTACTGCGGGATTTAAACGAGAAATCCTCTTCAAAACCATCAACTCACCATTAGTTCGTGCATGATGATTACGGTTTTCATAGAACCGGTTGATTGATCTCCCTAACCCGGCAAATGGTTTTACTAGAATACTATGAGAGTTTCTTTTGAAAAACTGTTTAACTAAATTCATTATGCAATATTAGTTGGTAACGATCATTTCTTTACTTAGGAATAATAGTTACCAGAGCAAAGAAGTTGAATTTGCTCCAGCATACGGTGAAGTGTATGGATTGCAAAAGGCGCTACCATTTAAAATACTTTGAGTAATATATCCACTTAATTCTACATCATAGTACGGGTTAGGATCTCCAGTATAATGAGTCAAACTGTTGTTGTTGAAAAGTGTGATTGTTTTATCAGTATTCCTTATTTCTCCTACAGCAGAGTAAGCAGTGACATAATACCCGCTTAACGGGACAACTATAGATGGCGCTGAAGCAAAGTGCCTTAGCGAACTTGTAACATAGTAGTCTAGCTTCCTATTCTCACCGGCCGCAAGCCACTTTCCTTTACTTGTGCGGTATTCAAGCTTAATTCTCAATGTTAGGGAAGTATGATAATTATATCCGGTTTGCCCATTAGGGAAAGTGAATCCAATTTGACCGTCAAGCACAGAGTATAGTTCGTGAATATATTTACGACTGGTTCCATTTTGGCAATAGGGAAAAGTGAATTGGTACCCATTTGTTCCAACCCCATTGCCTGCTGGAACATTAATCCTAGAATTATCCATCGCCTTAGAACTCAGGTCGAGCTTTGTTATTTTATATTCAGATCGTAATCGAAGATTGTTTTGCATTAAGGAACTCTCCTTTGCCGATTTCAAACTCTTTTCATCATTGTTTGGGAAATAATACTTAATTCCTTGATTGTACCAAACTATGGTGTCACCAATTTTCACCTCGGCATTTGAGTTGAGTACTGAGGTGTGGCCAACTGGAAAATTTATTAAATCCACATGTTCTATTTCAAAATCTGAATCTTTGGCTTTTATAAAGTACGCTGCTAAGGAATTAATTTTGTGTGTTTTCTCCCACGTTAAAACTTCAGTTTCACTCATCATATTAAGTGCTGATAGTTTCAAAATATGTTTTTGTGTCCTTAAAGGACAGGCGCCCATTTTCGACACTAGTTTCATTCAAAGATTGTTTAGGTTTAAGTGTCTCATCCTGACAACTCTGTAAGAGGTTAAGAAGGGAAATAGCAAATAAGATTTTTTCATAAATTTTCATTTGTTTACCAGAGAACTTCTGTCTGTTCGATGATGAATTCATCGATGTAAATATATTAAAATAACGAGCAAATCTTTTTTCTCAGTACCCACATTTATCGGTAGCCTATCGTAAATATCCTTCTAAAAATGGCGAAGAGTGAGTCGAGAAATTTCTACAATAACGGATTTAAAGCAGAAGCGGCTATCGATCCAATTTCCTGACCTTGCAGCCAGCGCTGTCGGTCTTTTTCCTGCCATTCATTAATGGGCTTTGAAACCTTTGCCCCATCGGCATAGTAGATAATTGTCATTACCTCGCGCATAACGGACGATGAATTGCCAGGGGCCTTATGCAAAACCATCCCCGCATGAAAAGTGGCATCCCCCGCTTGCATGTGGTCGGGCATGAAAACAGGATACTCTTTTTTTGCAACATGTTCATCCAATGCCATTTCTGATTCATCGCTGATTTCGAGATTTTTTACCAATCCATCTTTATGAGAACCGCCCGCAAAAGTTAGCATCCCCATGTCCGTTGTAATATTTATCAAAGGCATCCACATAGTAATGGTGTGGGTTGTTGCCAGCGGCCAGTAGTACTGGTCCTGATGCCAGGGAGTAAAGCCCCCACCCGGTTCTTTGAAAAGGGCTTGGTCGTGGTAAAGACGCACTCGTTCAACCCCCATAAGTTGGGCTGCCACCGAAGCAAACTTCTTAGCCAGCGTAAACTCTCTCACCTGCACATCTTCTTCCCATAAGTTCATTGTTTGCAGAAATGCTTTCCCATACGTATCCCGGTCTTCCAGCTTTTTTACCTCGGGATTAAGTCTTTTTACAGCATTCAATATCAAAGGCCGATAGTGCGTAATCTCTTGGGGGGTTGCTAAATGCCGGATTAACGCATACCCGTTTTGTTGATAGGCCGAAGCGCTTACGGCATCAATTTCAAATCGATTTTGCAGTAGATTCATTTGTATTCAAAAAAAGCTACTGAAGGTATAACTTTCCTTCTTTAAATCATTAGGTGCCTTATTAAAATATTACCATAAAATTATTTTAATAATAATATTTATTGACATTTGCATTAACTATGGCAAATAGGATTTACACTACCCACCCTGTAGCTGTTGATTAATGGCCTTCCTTAATCATACGGCTGGTTACAAAG
>JAEUUB010000788.1 GCA_016787745.1 Cyclobacteriaceae bacterium | reverse complement strand
ACAGATAACCAGCCTGGGCAAAGCGAACTGGGCGCCCTTCTATCATCCGGGTGGAAAGAAAATTATCTTCAGTTCCAATCATAAAAGTACTCGCGGGTTTCAGTTTAACCTTTTTATGATTAACGAGGATGGTTCCGGACTTGAACAAATAACCTATGATGGCGTGTTTGATTCTTTCCCGATGTTTTCTCCTGATGGTAAGAAGATTATTTTTTCCAGTAACCGAAATAACAACGGTACCCGTGATACCAATTTGTTTGTGGCCGATTGGGTAGATTGATGATCGTTTTTTCTAAAGTAGTTTATCGATACCGAAAAATTTATCGATAATTATTAAGACTGAAAAAATTCCTAATAAGATCGGGCATACATACCGGATCGTAAAGTTGATGTACTTTTCCAGGAAGGAGTTTCTATACTTTTCATTTCCGTGATAAAGTTCTTCACTCATTGCTTTGGTGCTCCATTGCGTAACTATAAAGACAGTCATCAGGCAACCGCCTAAAGGAAGACTTATATCCGAAAACACTTCGCTTACAAAATCGAGGGCTGACTTTCCCTGATAAAAGGAAAGCGAAGAAAACACATCGACCGCTCCCTGCGATAACATACTGGGTAAACCAAGAACGAAAACAACGAGCGCTAAAATCCAGGTGGTGGTTTTACGCGACCATTTCTTCTGATCTACGAAATAAGCAACCGGGACTTCCAGCAACGAGATGGTAGAGGTAAGTGCGGCAAAGCAAAGAAGTAAAAAGAATCCACCGCCAATAATTCTTCCTAAGATCGGGCCCATGGAATTAAAAATTCCGGGGAGAACAACAAAAACCAGGGCCGGACCTTCTTCGGGCGATTGACCCTGCGAAAACACAAGTGGGAAAATCAACAACCCGGAAAGGAACGCCACGGACATATCCATCGCTGTTATTGTAGCGGCCGAACCCAGAACATTTTGATTTTTATTTACATAGGAGCCATAGGTAATAAGCGCGCCCATTCCCAAAGAAAGAGAAAAGAATGCCTGCCCCATGGCTGAGTAGATTGTTTGGAAATTGATTTTGCTGAAATCGGGCAACAAATAAAAACTTATACCTGCGCCCGCATTCGGCAGCGTGAGGCTGTAAATGATCAAAGCAATCAAAATAGCAAACAAAGTGGGCATCATAATTTTAGATGCGGCTTCAATTCCTTTTTGAACACCCTTTAAAACGATAAAGGCAGTAATCACCATAAAGCAAACCGAAAAGATCAGGTTATCCCAGAAGTCAATCACATACGATTTAAAAAATGACCCGTAGTCTGCATGATTAAGAAGATTTCCGAAAGAGATTTCAATAAAATAACCAAAAGCCCAGCCGGCTACTACATTGTAGAACGATAAAATCATAATGCCGCATAGGATTCCGTACAGGCCAAGGAATCCCCATCTTTTTCCACCTAATTTTTTGTAAGATCCATAGGCATCTGATCCCGCACTTCTACCAATAGCTATTTCCCCGATCATGATGGGGTAGCATAGTAAAAACGTAAGCAAAACATAGATTAACAGAAAGGCGGCACCCCCATTTTGTCCTGCTTCATAGGGAAACTTCCAGATATTGCCCAAACCAACAGCCGAGCCGGCCGCTGCCATAATAAAACCTAGTCTGCTTGAGAAGTTACCTCTGTTTGCCATGTAGAATCAAAATTTGAATGGTGCAAAATAGACCTTAAACTAAAATAAACAAAAAGGCGTTAGCTTTGTATGTTAGTAAAATTAACTTAGCGAACCAGTACGTTAAGCAGGTGGGTGGCACGTTTTGAAAAGGGATAATGGAAGAAATTAAGAAGTTAACAACGCAAGAGAAGGCACTCCGAATCAATCTGAGTAAATCCATCTATGGATCGTTTGCCGAGATTGGCGCAGGACAGGAGGTAGCGGCCAATTTTTTTAAAGTAGGCGGGGCCTCAGGCACAATCGCTAAAACCATGTCGGCCTATGATATGAAATTCAGCGATGCGATTTACGGAATTTGCGAAAGGTATGTGTGTGAAGACAGATTGATCCAAATGTTGGATCATGAATATAAACTTTTGCCTGAACGGCTGGAGCATCGGATTAAAGATACCCGCTTCTTTTCATTTGCCGATACTGTAGAGGTTTTGAATTTCGAGCGCACCAATCAAGGGCATGGCTGGATTGGTTTACGGTTTCAGGTGAAACCCGAAGGCCCTTACAACGATTGCGTATTGCATGTAAAGATGCACGACAACGACCCGCTGCAGCAACAGGTTTCGCTCGGCATGTTGGGCGTGAATATGATTTACGGATGTATGTTTATGAAAGATCCGGAGCAGATAATCGGATCGCTGTTGGATGGGTTAACCTCACGAAGAATGGAGGTGGACATGTTTCGGTTAACCGGTTCCGATTTTGACTTTGTCGACAATCGCCTGATGGCGCTAAAGCTAGTAAAGAATGGCCTTACCAAAGCAGCCATGTTTGGCCCGGATGGAACCGTGATGCAACCTTCGGAGGCACTTTACAAAAAGAATGTACTGGTGTTGCGCGGACGCTTTAGACCCGTAACCCATGTAAATGTGGATATGCTGTTGGCTTCACGAAGGCATTTTAAGAAAGAGCCCGATGTTGAGAAATCGCGCATGGTGGTTTTAACAGAGTTAACATTGAATGATTTGAGTTCCGATGGTCAGATTGATGAAAAAGACTTTTTGCATCGCGCTGAAATCATTTGTTCCCTGGGGCAAACGGTAATGGTTTCCAATTACTTCGAATACTATCGCTTGGTGGATTACCTGTCGCGGATTACGAAAGGAAAGAAGATCGGTTTAGTGCTGGGGATTTACGCCCTTCAAAAAATCTTTGAAGAAAAGACCTACGAAAAAATCAGGGGGGGTATTTTAGAAAGTTTTGCTTCGCTTTTTGGTACAAACGTAAAACTATATATATATCCTTCGCTTCGAATGGGAAGTGATGAATTGTTTACGCTCAGCGATTTTGAAAAGGAATTGCCGGCTAATTTGCAAGCCTTGTTTCGGTATCTGATGGATAATAATAAACTTGAAAATATTAAAAACGCCAACGTAAGCAACCTTCATATCATTTCTGATAATGTGTTAGCGATGATTCGCAAAGGCGAAGCAGGATGGGAAAAATTTGTTCCCTCCAAAGTGGAAGATGCCATTAAAGAAAATGGATTATTTGATTATCCAATGCAAAAACCGACTCAAACACAATCCTTAGAAATCAAAGTCTAAAGCTTTCCTTCCTTTTTCATACGTTGAAAGTATGAACGCGATTCTTCCAGCACTTTAGGCGCCAGAAGGAAACCTGAAATCATGGTAGGCAAGGCCATAAGCGCATAAGCGATATCGATAATGTTCATAACATCTTGCATGGAAAGGATTGCACCTAATACAATCGTAATCAGGTAGAAATAGTTGTAGTAGGTTCCCGCTTTTACTCCGGCAAGAAAGGACATAGCTTTGTTTCCATAATAACTGTATGAGAACAAGGAGGTGATGGCAAAGAAAAATGCGCAGAGTAATAGTAAATATTTCCCAACACTTCCTAAGCCCATCTCCATGGCGGATGCGGTTAGCGTGGCCCCTTCAGGAGAACAATTGTCAATAGTTGATTCCCATACTCCTGTAACCAGAATGGTAAGTCCGGTTAACGTACACACCAATAAGGTATCGATGGCGGGGCTAAGCATAGACACAAGTCCCTCCCGAATGGGCTCTGCACTTTGCGATGCTCCTAAGGCCATAGGAGCAGTACCAATACCCGCCTCATTTGAAAAAGAGGCCCTGCGAACCCCCAGTACAATTAATCCCCCTAATGCACCACCCAAGGCGGGATTGCAATCCAGATTGTAATAATTTGCATTGAACGCTTCGCTGAATATTAATCCCATATAATGGGGTACCTGGCTGGCGTTTAACAACAGGATGGTGACTACCAATCCAAAATAGATTACAATCATTAATGGAACCATCTTACCGGCCCAGACGCCAATTCGCTGGATGCCGCCAATGATTACTATCCCGGAAATGATCATGAGGGTGAACCCGATTGCGAATTTTAACGTATTTATTTCAGCACCCAAAATTGTAAAGGAAGCTGCTTTTAAATCAGGATCAGTGATACTGATTCCAATAATTACTTGAGTAAGCTGGTTGGCCTGAAAGATTGGCAAGCATCCAATCATCGCACACAAGCAAAAAAGGATGGCCAGAGGTTGCCATTTTTTTCCCAATGCTTCGCGAATCACATACATAGGTCCACCCTGAATGCTTCCTTCTGAATCTTTACCCCGAAACATCACCGACAGGGTGCTGGTAAAATAGTTTGTTGACATGCCTACAAAGGCTGTAACCCACATCCAAAACAAGGCGCCCGGACCACCCAAACTTATGGCTGCTGCAACTCCGGCAATATTGCCCATTCCTACCGTGGAGGCTAGCGCAGTTGACAATGCCTGGTAGGGAGTTATCTGACCGGGATCGTTGGGATTGTGAAATTTGCCACGAAGAATGGCAACAGCATGACCAAAATGTTTGTAAGGGATTAAGCGTGAATAGAAGAAGAAAAAAACTCCACCGAGGATGAGTAGAAAAAGAATTGGATTCCAGACACCGGTTGCAATTGTATTAACTAGTTCACTCATCGTATCGAATTATCATTAATGGTCTGGTGGCTAAAGTAGGAAATTAATTTTGATACTCAGGACACTTTTATTTAGCAACGCGTATTATGATGACTTTTGAGTGAATATAATCACCGGTTTGAAGTAAGTGTCCATTGGCTTAACTCCCATAACATTCGTGCACCCACGTTCTCATCCCATTCGTTCATGCCCGGGCACACTTCGCATAAATCGAACCCAATAATTTTTCTTCCTGATTTCACAACTTCTTTTATCAAATATGTGGCCTGCATAAAATCTAAACCACCGGGAACGGGCGTGCCGGTAGCCGGGCATAGTTTTGGGTCCAGTCCGTCAATATCGAAACTGATGTACACCAAAGGCGGTAACTCTTTAACTATTTCCGAACAGATTTCTTTCCATGATTTGCTCTGAAACAAGTCTGATTTAAGATCTTCATCGAAGAAAGTTTTCACGCGGCCTACGGAACGGTTCATTACACTCACTTCTTCTTCGCAATAATCACGAACACCCACTTGTACGAGACGGGCAATGGCCGGAAGTTTTAAAGCATTATACATAATGGAACCATGGGAGTAGGTGAAATCTTCGTAAGCCTTTCTTAAATCCGCGTGCGCATCTATTTGCAATATTCCAAAACGGTCGTGCTTTTCTGCCAACGCGCGCAATAAGCCCAGCGGGGTACTGTGATCCCCACCCACGAGGCCAATCAATTTGCCTTCCTTTAAGAGTGTAGAACATTTGTTTTTTATAAAGATGTTGAGGTTTTCACAAGCATCATTCACTTTCGCAGGAACCAGGCGGACAGAATCCAGATCCGTTGTGGATTCAAGTAAAGTGAGATACCCTCGAACTAATTCACGAAGTTTATTGCTTTCATTTTCTATATCCTTTGAGACAGGAAAGAGCGCGACTTTATTTTTCCAGGCTTCTTTTATGTGATGATGGTGTAAGTCAATTTGGATGGAAGCATCGAGAATGGCTTGGGGTCCGCGGGCGGTGCCTTCATGATATGAAACCGTAACTTCCCACGGCAAGGGCAGAATAACAAGGTCTACTTCTTCCACCGAATAAGGCAAGCCAAAAAGGTTTCCCATTTTTCCTAAACCATTAGGGTCAAAATCCTTTGACATAATTATTATAGAGAGTTTGGATGGTAAAAGATACTTGGATTTCCACAACCACCAGCTACTTCGGTCCAAGGCATGTCAAAAGCCAAAGAACACATCTCTGCCGGTTGCATAGTTTGTTTAGAATCATTTTCTGATAAGTAGTTGTAAAGCTCAACAAGGGTTGGGTAATGACCGACTAACAGAACCTGAGATATCGAATCGGCAAGCGTGCATAGTAATTTAAAGATTTCGAATTTATTGGCAGAATAAATTCTTTCATCGATCCGAATATTTTTTAGATCATACGATACTTGTTGGGCCACAATCTGTGCTGTGGTTAAAGCCCGGTTTGCCGGGCTTGCAATTATTAGATTAAGGTTAGAATTCTTCTCCTTTATAAAGAGGCCTAATTGCAAGGCCGTTTGCTCGCCTTGTTGCGTTAATGATCGCTGTTTGTCAGCTCTCTCAGCTTGTGCTGGCACAGCCTCCGCATGACGAACCAGATATAGAATTCTTCTCATTTCGTACAAAATTAACTCTGCGTGAGATTTTTTTTGAATTAATATTAGCGAAGGCCGATAAGCAACTGCTTTTTCCTCACAAAGCAATGGTAATCAAGTTGATTGACTCATTTTTATTTCTGATAACAACAGGTTGAATTGACCGCAATTAAAGTGACACGAATCATTTTCGGGTTTGTGTTTTTAAAAATTTACAGATATTTGAAGCCATTGAAGAAAAACGGAAGCATGTCAAAAAATTTAGTTATAGTAGAGTCGCCAGCCAAAGCGAAGACCATTGAAGGGTATTTGGGCAAAGACTTTAAAGTCACATCCAGCATGGGGCACGTGCGTGATTTGGCCAAAGGAAATGGAGCGATTGATATCGAAAATGATTTCGAACCGACCTACGAAGTTTCTCCGGAAAAGAAGGATGTTATAAAAAAATTGAAAGAGCTTAGTAAGGAAGCCGAAATGGTTTACCTGGCAAGCGATGAAGACCGTGAAGGAGAAGCCATCTCGTGGCACCTAAAAGAAGTGCTGGATTTAAATGACAAGAAAACCCGAAGAATTGTATTTACAGAGATTACCAAGAATGCAATTTTAAATGCAATCAAGAATCCGCGGGGTATTGATATTGATTTGGTAAACGCACAACAGGCAAGACGATTGCTGGATCGCCTGGTAGGATTTGAATTGTCGCCCATTCTTTGGAAAAAAATAAAGACAGGACTATCGGCAGGCCGGGTTCAGTCGGTCGCAGTTCGATTGGTGGTGGAGCGCGAACGTGAAATTGAAAAGTTTGAAGCGAAATCTTCGTTCAAGGTTTCTGCTGTTTTTGACTTGGAAAATGGCAAGCGCCTGGTAGCAGACTTAGGTGAAAAGTTCAGCGAAGAAAAGGAAGCGCTGGCATTTCTTGAATCATGCAGGAACGCCACGTTTACCATTGCCGATTTAGTAAAAAAGCCTGCTAAGAAATCGCCATCGCCACCTTTTACTACTTCAACCTTGCAGCAGGAGGCTGGTCGCAAACTGAGTTTTTCGGTTTCGCAAACTATGATGGTTGCCCAGAAGCTTTATGAGGCAGGAAAAATCTCCTACATGCGTACCGATTCATTAAATCTTTCGGACGATGCGGTGCAGGGAGCTGTGAATCAAATTCAATCCGCTTACGGTAAAGAGTTTGTACAGACCAGAAAGTTTAAAACAAAATCAGCCGGTGCACAAGAAGCCCACGAAGCTATACGACCTACCGATTTTTCAGTTATGAATCCAGGAATGGATCGCAATGCACAACGGTTGTATGACTTGATCTGGAAGCGGGCCATAGCTTCCCAGATGGCCGATGCAGAGTTGGAACGTACAACAGCATCTATTTCCATTTCAACCAATCCACGCACTTTATCTGCTTCGGGTGAAGTGATTAAGTTCGAAGGTTTTTTGAAAGTGTACATGGAGTCGAAAGACGATGATGATGCAGAGGATGAAGAGAGTGGAAAAGTATTGCCGCCCTTGCATGTGGGTCAAAAGTTAACTCTCGATCAACTTTCAGCTACGCAAACATTTTCGCGCCATCCGGCCCGATACACGGAAGCAAGTCTTGTTAAAAAATTGGAGGAGTTGGGCATTGGTCGACCTTCTACCTATGCGCCCACGATTTCAACAGTGCAAAAAAGAGGCTACGTAGTGAAGGAAGGTCGTGAAGGGGTGGAACGGGCCTATCAGGTACATATATTAAGGTCTGGAGAGATTACGTCTAAAACGGAGACAGAAACTACGGGTGCGGAGAATAATAAATTGTTTCCCACCAACACAGCTATGATCGTAAATGATTTTCTGGTCGAGCATTTTCCAGACATTACCAATTATTCTTTTACAGCGGAGATTGAACAAGAGTTTGATGAAATAGCCTCAGGCAAACTGGGATGGCAGAAGATGTTAAGTGGTTTTTATAAGCCCTTCCATAAAACGGTTGTTAAAACGGAGTTGGTGGAACGATCTTCGGTTCAAAACAAGAGCAAAGAACTTGGTGTTGATCCGAAAACCGGAAAAAATGTTTATGTAAAACTCGGAAAGTTTGGCGCATACATTCAGATAGGTGAGAATCCGGATGACAACGGAGGCGAGAAGCCAAAGTTTGCCAGTCTTCGCCCTGGTCAATTTATAGAGAACATCACATTAGCCGATGCGCTTGAACTTTTAAAAATGCCGCGGGCTATGGGTGAATTTGAAGGTACCGCAGTTACCGTTAACATTGGCCGCTTTGGCCCCTATGTTCTTCATGATAAAAAGTTTGTTTCAATCCCGAAAGGGGAAGATCCCTATACGATTACCTATGATCGCGCGGTAGAACTGATTCATGCCAAGCGCGAGGCGGATGCGAATCGCTTGATCAAAGCATTTGAGGGAAATGATGAAATTCAGATTCTGAATGGTCGCTTTGGTCCTTACATTAAAGCGGGAAAGAAGAACGTAAAAATCCCGAAAGGGAAAGTACCCGAGGAACTTACACTGGAAGAATGCATTACACTGGCAGAAAATGCCCCCGAGAAAAAGGGAAGGTGGGGTCGCTTTGGGGGTGGAAAGAAAAAGGAAGCTGAAGTTCCGGTTAAAGCTACTAAGAAGGTGGTAAAAAAAGCGGCATCCAAAAAGGTAGCGGCAAAAAAATCAATAGCATCTGCAAAAAAGATGGCGGCAAAGAAAGTGAAGAAGAAATAGCAGAGTCGGATTGCATTCATGAATCGGGTTTAAACGATTCCGCACTTTTTCTTACCTTGTTCGGCATGAAACAAACATGCTTCGTGATTTTGTTGCTCGTGGCAACGAACACAATTGGCCAGACTAATCTCGAACAATTTCTCAGCCATCCTATCGAGTCCGGCTTTGCGGCTTCCGCAGATGGGAAGAACATGGCGTGGGTTATCAATGATCACGGCAAACGCAATATTGTAGTAAAGACGGGCACCGACTTGCCCCGTTTGCTCACCGATTATCAGCAAGACGATGGCCAGGAAATCTCGCAATTGGTTTTTTCACCTAATGGAACCAAGTTATTGTTTGTACGTGGCAGCGGTGCAAATAATATGGGCCAACATGCAAATCCCGCCAGCCTGGCGGAAGGAGTAGAACAAGCCATCTATTATAAGGAACTCTCTTCCAAAAGTCCGCCATCAAAAATTACGAATGGACACAGTCCCATAATCTTTAAAGATGGAATTCGGTTTCTGTTTAGCAAGGGTGGTCAGATTTACGAATCGCCTATGGATATTAATGCCACGCCTAAACTACTCTTCTCGGCCCGAGGAAATAATGGCAATCCTGTGTTTTCTCCGGATGCCAACGAAGTGCTTTTTACCAGCGATCGGGGCGACCATAGTTTCATTGGAATTTACAATCTGAACCGAAAAGCGATTCGGTGGATTGCGCCCGATGTATCGCATGATGAATTTCCTGTCTGGTCGCCCGATGGCAAGCAGGTTGCTTTTATTCGTAAGTCTGGTACAAAGATGAATGAACAGAGTGACGCCACGGGAGGTACAAAGTTTTCAGTTTGGGTTGCAGATGCAGAAACAGGCAAAGCGGTTTCAATCTGGAAATCTCCGGCCGATGATGGCGGATTTTCTCAGTATTATCCCAATACCGCGTTGGCGTGGTCAACCGCAGGGAGAATTTTGTTTTTTTCAGAACATACCGGCTGGAACCATCTCTTTTCGATAACCCCCACAGGCGGAGACCTGAAAGATCTTACTCCGGGAAATGGGGAGGTAGAGAATTACATTCTCGATGCTACAGGCAAGTTCATTTATTTTGATGGTAATCGCGAAGACGTAGATCGAAGACACATTTGGAAAACAGAAGTAACGGGAGGAAATCCCGTTGCGATTACCAGTGGCGAGGGTATTGAAATGTATCCCGCGTTGGCAGGAAATGTTTTGTATGCATTTCGATCAACAACCAATTCGTCTAAAACATTGGTGCGCATTGATGAATCCATTAAGTCGATGGTGCCTGTTTATGGGCAGAAGTTACCAACCTTTGCATCCGCAGGTTTTGTAAAACCTGAGCAGGTTATTTTTAAAGCGGCTGATGGGACAACCCTTCATGGACAACTTTTTACAAATCGCTCAAACACGGCCAGGCAGCCGGGTGTGGTGTTTATGCATGGCGGGCCCATCAGGCAAATGCTGTTAGGGTTTCATTATAGCGAGTATTATATCAACGCCTATGCATTCAATCAGTACCTGGCCAGTCAGGGCTATACAGTTTTATCAGTTAACTTCAGATCAGGTACAGGGTACGGCCGGGATTTCAGAAGGGCTAAAAACCAAGGGCCACGAGGCGCCAGCGAATATCAGGATGTTGTAGCTGCAGCAAAATATCTGCAAGCTTTGCCACAAGTCGATCCCGCAAAAATTGGTTTGTGGGGTGGCTCCTACGGAGGTTATTTGACAGCGATGGGCTTGGCCCGAAGTCCGGAAATTTTTAAAGCCGGGGTTGACTTGCACGGTGTGCATGATTGGTCGTTTAACGGACGCGATGCCACCAACTCGTGGGGTCTGCAAAAGAACGAACTGGAGTTAGCTCAAAAATCATCGCCTGTGGCTGATCTTTCTAAGTGGAAGAGCCCTGTATTATTTGTTCATGGGGATGACGATCGTAATGTAAATTTTCAGCAAAGCACAGATCTGGTGGAAAAGCTGCGAGATAAAAATGTTCCGGTTGAAGTATTAATCTTACCCGATGAAGTGCATGGATTCTTACGGTATGAAAGTTGGAGGCGCGTATTTGAAAGTGCAAAGGATTTCTTTGACAGAACACTTAAAAAATAATGCTGGAGTATGGATAATTGGTCCTAAGCCTTCAAGTATATAGTATCAAGTAACCAATCTGAGAATGAAGAAACTCGTAGTGCTAACCGGAGCCGGTATTAGTGCCGAAAGTGGCATCGCTACCTTTCGCGATGCGGGTGGGCTGTGGGAAGACTACCGGGTGGAAGATGTGGCCACCCCTGAAGCCTGGCAAAGAAACCCAACTTTGATTTTGGACTTTTACAATCAGCGCAGAAAGAAGGCCCTGGAAGTAGCACCCAACCGGGGGCATGAAATTCTTGCCGAACTTGAAAAACAATTTCAGGTAACCATTATCACCCAAAATGTGGATAACCTGCATGAACGAGCAGGATCTACGCGTGTCATTCATTTGCATGGAAGTTTGTTTGAGTCTCGCAGTACGCTTAATCCCAAACTAATTTATCCAATCTCAGGTTGGCAATTAAATATGGGCGATAAATGCGAACGCGGTTCTCAACTGCGCCCCAATATTGTTTGGTTCGGAGAACTGGTACCCATGATGGAAGTGGCCGCAGAGATTGCTTCCACGGCAGATATATTTTTGGTAGTGGGCACATCGCTGGTGGTATATCCGGCTGCCAGCCTGATAGATTATGTAGCGGATGATGTAAAAAAGTATGTGATTGATCCTAAGCGACCTGCTGTGATTCACGTACCGAATGTGGAATTTATCGAGGAGAAAGCAAGTACAGGAATGGAAAATATGAAACGAATTTTACTACAAGTTCAATAGTCAAGTCAATTTGTTAATTTCAAAAAAAAGTATTGATAAATTGATGTACTATGTTACGCAGAAACTTTATTAAAAAGACGGGCATTGCTGCTGCCGGATTAGTAGCTATTCCTAAAATTTTATTTTCACAAGAGGCTCCCTCAGGCTTTGTTTTTGATGCCATGGGTGAAATCAGAACGATTTATACCATGGATCTGGTGGATCAGATACTGGCAAGCGGAACCCGGGCTATCGCCATTACACTAACCGATCCAAAACATGATGGACACGCTTCCTTTGACTTACTGTTGAAGGATCTGGCCGACTATGATAAATATTTTTATGATCATCCGTCTCATTATATAAAAGCAACGCGGGTGAGTGATATCGAGCGGGCTATTAAGGAAAAGAAGCTAGCCGTTTTTTATTTGATCCAAAGCTCGGAACCCATTGAAAAGGACCTGAGCAGAGTGGATACCCTTTACAACCTGGGACTGCGTAGTGTTCAATTAACGTATAATACGCGTAATTATGTAGGGGATGGGTGCTACGAACGAACGGATGCAGGTATTTCAAATTTTGGAATTGAACTGATTGACCGGTTAAATTCAAAGAATATGTTAATCGATTTGTCGCATGCGGGCATGAAGACAATGAAAGAATCCATCGAAGCTTCCAAAAAACCGGTTATCATTTCGCATTCAACCTGCAGGGCTTTGTATCAACATGCACGCAATACAACCGATGAGAATCTGAAATTGTTGGCAGATAGGGGCGGGGTTATTGGAATGTGTCAGATCCGAACCTTCATGACAAAAGAAAAAACAAATAATCTTCAAGTCTATTTTGACCATATTGATCATGCAGTAAAAGTGGCGGGCATTGATCATGTTGCCATTGGCAGCGATCGCGATCATCGTGTAATCCCGGATAGCGAAGAAGAGATAAAAATTTTACTACAGGAAGAGGGCGCGCAGTTTAAACCCGCGGATTGGCCCTTGTATTTAGAAAAACTTAACGGGCCACGGAGGATGGATGTAATTCGGGAAAATCTGTTGAAACGCAAATACGCCCAAAGTCAGATTGATAAAATAATGGGTGGGAATTTATATCGGATCTATAATGAAGTGATTGGATAAGTAAGTATTGATACTCGCTTGTTATGAAGGCTGTAGTCTGCAATGAATATGGAACCCCCGAAGTACTTAAACTCATTGATTTAGAAAAACCTATTCCAAAAGCGAATGAAGTATTGATCAAAGTCCATGCAGCTTCAATTAATTCCTGGGATTGGGATCTATTGAGAGGCACTTTTATCAATCGCCTGATTTTTGGAGCGTTTAGAAAACCTAAGCTTAAAATACTGGGCGCTGATGTAGCCGGAACGGTAGAGGCTGTAGGCGATTCGGTTACTAAGTTTAAAGTGGGCGAAGAGGTATTTGGTGACTTATGCGCTGAAAATTGGGGTGCATTTGCCGAGTATGTTTGCGCTTCCGAAAAAGCATTAGTCCATAAACCAAGTCAATTGAAGTTTGAGGAAGTGGCAGCCTTGCCACAAGCGGGTGTAATGGCTCTTCAGAGTCTTATTGATAAAGGACCGATAAAGCCCGGTCAGACGGTTCTGATTAATGGAGCCGGGGGTGGAGTAGGTACCTATGCCCTTCAAATAGCCAAGTCAGTGACGGCAGTTGTAACGTGCGTTGATAAGCTTGAAAAACTGGATTTTTTAAAAGCGCTGGGAGCAGATCACGTTATGGATTACCAACTTCATGATTTCACAAAAAAGGATCACAGTTATGATTTAGTCATAGATGTAGTGGGCAATCATTCACTTTTTCAATACAAGAGAATACTGAATCCAAAAGGCAGGTTGGTTCTTGTGGGCGGCACATCGTTTACACTTTTACAAATCGGGCTTCTCGGGCCCTTGTTTTCGATTTTTGGAAGTAAAAAACTTGGACTGTTAGTGCATGAACCAAATAAAAATTTGACTTTATTAATTGAGTATCTAATCTCAGGAAAGATCAAATCGGTCATTGACCATTGTTGTAAGTTGGAGCAAACAGCCGATGCCATTCAACGCATCGGTAACGGGACAGTAAAAGGCAAGGTAATAGTACTTGTATAGGGGTGTCTCTCCGGATTTAATTTATTGGATTGTATTGCTTTCCTTTGATGGATGAACTTTATAGGAAATAAACATAAAACAGACTATCTAACAGGATGTTAAGACCATCTCAAAAATGCTTTGTCATTGCAGGCATGTGACCTTAATCAAATAAATATAAACACGTGAAAGAAGCTAAAGATACCCGTATTGCTGTCTTAATTGACGCGGACAATATACCGTACAGTAAAATAAAAGTAATGATGGAGGAGATTGCCAAATACGGCACGCCCACCTTTAAAAGAATTTATGGCGATTGGACAAAGCCTAATCTTATTGGTTGGAAAAACGTGTTGTTGGAAAATGCCATCACGCCCATTCAACAATATGGATATACGACAGGTAAGAACGCTACTGATTCAGCCATGATTATAGACGCCATGGATATTTTGTATAGCGAGAAGGTTGATGGTTTTTGTCTCGTTTCCAGTGATAGCGATTTTACCAAGTTGGCAACCCGCTTGCGCGAAGCCGGAATGAATGTAATAGGTCTTGGCGAAAAGAAAACTCCTAATCCATTTATAGTAGCCTGCGATAAATTTATCTACCTGGAAATACTTAGTGAAGAAGGGGATGAGGGTAGCCCTGAGTTAGAATCCTTAAAAGGGAAAAGAAAGGAAAGGACGAGAGCCCCTGAGGCCCTTCGAAAGATTGATAAAAAAACCTTGAATTTAATATCGGCTACCATTACTGATCTGGCCGATGATACCGGTTGGGCTTTCTTGGGGGAAGTGGGGAATCTTATCCTTAAAAAACAGCCTGATTTCGATCCGAGAAATTATGGATTTGGGAAGCTCGCTCAGTTAATAAAGAGTATTGGCATGTATGAAGTGGATGAACGTGAAACAGAAAAGAAAAACATTAAGTTGGTTTATGTGAAGGTTCGGTAAAGCAAAAGAGTTTCAGTTGAATGAATCGAAACATTTTATTCTTTTCTAAATCAGGGTATGCCATCGTGCTTTTTGTTCTTTGTGCGTGCTCAAACGAATCCAGCTACCTTCCGATTGATGAGGACTTTTGCCGTCAAATTCATCCGGCACAATTTCAACCTTTATCCTACCAATTAGCCCCACTTCAGGAAAGAATTTTAAAACAAACGGGTGTGGTCGCTTTGGAGGAAGGCGATGGGTCCATGGTTGCCAGAGCCTGGTTAACGGAGTCTGCCGAAACAAGTATTGACATTCAGTACTTTATTTTTTCGGCTGATAACATTGGCTTGATTGCCGTTGATTATTTGTTGCGGGCCGCAGATCGCGGTGTAAAAGTCCGGATTCTGGTTGATGATATTATGGTAGAAGCAGATGCTGATGATTTGGTGGCGCTTGACAAGCATCCAAACATGGAGATTAAAATCTACAACCCCACGGCTAACATAGGTAAAAATCTGCCTGTAAAACTGTACAAACTAACTACTGATTTTCGCGAATTTAATCAGCGAATGCATAACAAAACCTTTATTGTTGATGGGAAAGTGGCAATAACAGGCGGCCGTAATATGGCCGATGAATATTTTGATTATGATCATGAGTACAATTTCCGCGATCGGGATGTTTTGTTGATTGGTCAGGCAACTCATGCGATGCAAAATTCTTTTGAACAATTCTGGTCAAGCCCATTAAGTGTCTCTGTTTCAGAATTAGTGGAAGTTTCTGATGCTGAATTAAATCTGGAAGCAAAGTATGAGTATTTACGGCAATACGCCTGCAACCCCGAAAATTTCTGGCCGCAAATACGAGAAAAAATAGTTTCTGTACCGGCTGCCTTTGAGCAATTGCAACTGCGTGGCGATGTAAGTTGGACAGACAGCGTATATTTTGTTTCCGATGTGCCGGGTAAAAATAATGGCACAAAGGGTTTGGCCGGAGGTGGTGTAATTACCGATTCATTGATTAGTCTTATTCAAAATGCGAAGTCTACAATCTACATTCAGTCACCGTATTTAATTACAACCAATTTAGGACTGAATCTTTTCAGAGAAGCAATAGCTCGTGGTGTTACGGTTAAAATTCTTACAAACAGTTTATCGTCTACCGATAATCTTGAGGCGTTTAGTGGTTACAAACGAGATCGTGAAAATTTACTTAACACAGGGATAAAGATCTTTGAATTTAAACCCGATGCTGCCGTAAGGTTTGAGATAATGACGGGAGCATTGCAAAAGGAGATTAATTATACTCCAATATTTGGATTGCATGCCAAATCGATGGTGATTGATCAGGGAATAGCCGTTATCGGAACCTTTAACCTGGATCCGCGCAGTGCCAATCTGAATACGGAATGTATGGCTGTTATCTATGATAATAACGTGGCAAAAAAACTACAACAGGCTATGGAGGTTGACATGCAATCAGAAAACGCATGGCAAACCACATTAACATTTAATCCCGATGCCGAAGCAGGATGGTCGAAACGTTTTAAGGTGTGGCTGCGCGGTGTAGTGCCAAAATCTATACTTTAATTTTTGAAAGGTCTTACATAATACTTTTGATCCATCCGCCATCCACAGGTAGAGAAACTCCTGTAATGTAACTTGCCCGCTCGCTGACTAAAAAAGCCACAGCTGCAGCAAACTCATGCGGCTGGCCAAAACGACCTAACGGAATTTCATTCGTAACAGAGGCAATTGCCGGATTATTTTGAATTAAGCGATCGAGCCGGGCAGTTTGCGTGTAACCCGGCATTACATTGTTAACGGTAATATTAAATGCGCCAACCTCATTTGATAAGGATTTTACAAGTCCCACAATGGAAGCGCGGATGGAATTTGAAAGAATCAGGTTATCAACCGGCTGTTTTACGGCTTGTGAAGTTATGGTAACAATGCGACCCCACCGCTGGCTTTTCATCCCGGGCAGAAAGCCGCGTATTAAACCGGTTGCACTTACCAATAATTGCCGGTATGCATTATCCCAATCTGCCTGATTTAAATCTTCAAACTTTCCAGTAGGGGGGCCCCCTGTATTGGTAATTAAGATATCAACCTGTTTATACCTTTCTAGTACTGTTTGAATTAATCTATCACGGTCTTTGTCATTTGTTAAGTCACCGGTTAGGGCAAACACTTTTCCAAATTTTTCAATTTCTGCTTTCGCGGTGTTAAGAGATTCCGGATTTCGTCCGCAAATAATTACCTCTGCGCCTTCTTTCGCTAGTTCGAGGGCAACACTTTTTCCAAGCCCATCGCTGGAAGCAGCCACAAAGGCAATCTTGTGTATTAGGCCTAAGTCCATTATTTTCTTAGATAATGATCTGTACCATTTAACCAATCTTCACGAGGTGGCGCCCAGCTATCAGTCTCTTCCACATCTCCGATCATCAGGGCTTCGTGCGGTAAATTCCCAGGAATGACAACAACATCACCAGCGTGTAAATCCATCACCTGCGCTTTGTCGGCACCAAACCAAAAACGAATGGTTCCTGAAGTAACCTGCGTTATCTGTTCATGCTCATGACTGTGCAAGGGCACCAGAAATCCATCTTTAAATTTCATTCGGGCAACCATCATTTTTTTACCCGTAACAATTTTCCGTTGCATGGAAGGATTGACTTGTTCTACCGGAACAGCATCCCAATTAATTTTTTGAACCATTGTTTTAATTTTTAGTGAGTTCTGCTTTTTTTAATTCGTACATAGCCGAAGTGGCAAGATTCTTTTTTCTTAGAATTCCATCAAACAAAATTGTATTGAATGTGCGAGTTTGCTCCATATGCGGTAAATGCCCGGCTTCGGATATAATATATAATTGCGTTGAAGAAATTCGCTTAAAAATATTTTCTTCAACCGTGTTCAAATCTACAACGGTATCGTGTTTTCCCCAGATACAATAAACGGGCAAGCCTGCGTTTGCAACCCTGGTATGCTCATTTTCCATAGAGGGACTGTTTTTTCTGGTGGATAACAGAGCACGAACAAAGCCTTTGTACATCATTATTGATTCATATTTTTTATCCCATCCTGTAAATGGCGCTGCATTATAGAAATCGCCAAGTTGACCACCGGCCATTCCAGAATAATTTTCACTTTGCTTAAAGGCCTTTATTTCT
>JAEUUB010000763.1 GCA_016787745.1 Cyclobacteriaceae bacterium | reverse complement strand
GGTAACGTCCTGATCCAGAAATGAAAATGTTGTACCGGACTCAAGAGTCAAATCATCTGTTAAGGAAACCGATCCATTCGCAATCAGATCTCCGGAAGAAATAACCAGGTCGTTAGTAATGGAAAGGGTTCCATCGGTTTGGACAGTTCCGTCCGTAATGGTCAAGGTGTTTGTCAGTGAGGTATTTCCAACCACCAGGAGCGTCCCTCCATTGGTAATCGTAACGTTCCTTGTGTTTAAGTCCCCGTTTAATTCAATACCGCCATCATCTATATTTACAGCACTTGCAGATACACTTGTGTTTACATTCAGCGTTTGATTAAACGTTACCGTTCCGGAAGTATTAATGGTCAGTGTTTCGAGAGAGGCAGGCCCCGATAGTGGAAATAAAATATCCGAGGAACCATCAATGATCAGATTACTATTCACACCTGAAAAACTAACTGTACTGCCCCCCGTAAAGTTACCTCCAAAAGTAACATTCGCATTTGCAGTACCGCTGGTTACAAGGATGTTTCCGTCAAGAATGACATCTCCGTTCAAGGTCAAGCCACGTGTTGTTCCTACTGTTGTAAACGAAAGATTACCGGCCTGAATTTCTGTTACTCCGTCCACCGTAAGGCTGGTATTTGAAACAGCTAAGCTGCCTGTTTGAATCGTTAGATTCCCAGCCAAAACAAGCGTTGTACTAACTTGTGTAACCCCAGCAGCATTATCAATAATGGTAGTCATACCTGCACTGACCGGCTGGCCGTTGCCCATAAACTGAGCACCCGTTCCCCTATACACCACGGAAGAACCCGGGTTGTAGGTACGATTTGTAACCCTAACATTTCCAACTCCATTTCCCGTACCGGTTACAATTGCCCCCGTAGCGTTCTCAGACTCTACCACCAGGATTCCATCCACAGTCAATGAACTATTGGTAGTCCCGCTGACATTTGATTCTCCCTGAACAATCAATGTGTTGGTGGCTGCCACTAAATAATTAACTGTATTCGTAATGGTTCCTGCATTTGAAAAGGTGTGTTCAACGTCTGTGCCCACAAAATTGATATTTCCATTGGCTGTGGTACCCCCACTTTCTGAAATAGTTCCGGCCTGCAAATTAAAGTCACCAGAAATGTTAAAAGTCCCAATCCCTGCCGATCCTGTAGTAAAACGCAAATTTCCCCCCGGGGCATTCATTGAAAAATTACCTGCAACATTTACAATACAGGTACCTGTATTTGCTAAAAAAGATCTTGTGCCTGTTGCATTGGTTGAGTTAAAAATAAAATCTCCACCCACATCTATGGTTGTATTCGTGCCGGTTGTTGAAAACTCGACTCTTGAGGTACCTACAATCTCAACATTGCCGGCAATGGTTATGGTTGGGTTTTGATTCACTGATAATCTCAAGATGGACGTATTTGTACTTAAGACCTCGAACGTATTTACGGATGTGAGAAGACCTGCAAGAATAGCAACCCCGGTTTGTGACGTGCAATTCCATGTAAAATTCCCGAAATTTTGACTCCAATTTCCGCCCGCATTAGCGGTAAACGTTGTTGTATATCCTTCAATAGAAACCTGTGAATTTGGATCCCATGTTGCCAAGGGAATAACTCCCTGAGTTGTTGTGAACCGATGACGATAAATTGAGCCGGCTAAAAAATTTGTATTACCGGCCGTCATTCCTGTATGGGTAGCAACATTGTTCAGAATAAAAATCCCCTCAACAGTTAAATCACCATTCATTGTGAAATCCGTTCCGGCACCATTGGCAATTGTTAGAGCAATTGCGCTGTTGATATAGAGCGAAGCGCCTGATTGAACCGTAGTCTGATCAATGGTAAAGGAAGCATCAACGATTACATTGTCGCCACCCAATATTGTTATCGCTCCCGAATTAAAGTCAGGTACTACACCCCCTTGCCAGGTTGCCGGATCGCTCCAATTTCCACCTCCGGTTCCGTTCGATTGAATCTGTGCTTGTGCGCAGATTGCAAGAGAAGCAAGAATCAATACCGAAAAAAATTTATTCATGCGTCAATTTTTAATTTTAATGGTCGTACGAAATGGCTTGCGTTATCGTCCTTTTGGAAATAGAGTACCTTACCGGCCATTTCATGTAAATACTTGTATGGTATGATAAGCAAAAGTAATGAAAACACTTGATTTTTGATTGAAAACTTACATTAAATACCTTGAATCTAGCATATTGTAACCTCACCTCAAACCTTCAAAAGTTCAAGCACTTCGGCCTGTAGTTCTATCTTATTGAATGAAGAGGGCAGGCAAATGCCCCGGGTGAAAAAGTCTACTGCTCTCCCTTCCGTAAAGTTTTCGAATTCTTCAAACACCGGTTGCCTGTGCATGGGCTTCCAAAGTGGTCTGAATTCTATTGAATTTACTTTTAAAGTACTTAAAATC
>JAEUUB010000724.1 GCA_016787745.1 Cyclobacteriaceae bacterium | reverse complement strand
CACAGACCAAAGGTTAGTTGTTTATTAAACTCTTCGAGATTTTTCCTTTAAACATATTCATCTCCATGCGCACGCGTTTGTTTACATCGAGGGTAGTAGCACGAATTAATTTCTCTACACCATGTTTGTGTTTAATAAAATCCATGGCTTCATAGAGATTAATGTCTTCCACGGTATCATCAAATAAACTGATTTGGTGATTACCGTGTACGAGATTACTCAGGCGCACACCCACCAGGCGGATTAACATCCTTCGATTATAGAGTTTGTCAAATAACTCTTGCACCACGCGTAGGATGGTATAATCGGAAGAGGTGAAGGGAATATGAATCTGCTTACTCTCGGTATCAAAATTTGAATAGCGGATTTTTACAGCAATGCATGAAGTAAGTTTTTTTTGTTCGCGTAGTTGAAACGCAACTTTTTCTACCATAGCAATGAGTATAGACTTCAACCGCTTCACATCAATCGTATCCTGTTCGAAGGTAGATTCCGTAGAAATAGATTTTTGTTCGCTGTAGGAAACCACTGGCGAATCATCAATTCCATGCGCTTTATTCCAAAGGCTGATTCCATTTTTTCCAAACGCACTGATTAAAAATTGTTGGGGCATTTCCCGTAAGGTAGCCACCGTGCGCACGCCCATATCATATAGAAAGGAGGCAGTTTGTTTTCCCACCATCGGTATCTTGTCAATAGCGAGCGGACCGAGAAAACTCTTTTCGTCACCGGCAACGATTTGTTTTTGTGCCTGGGGTTTGAATTCTGCTGTTGCTACTTTGGAGACAAGCTTGTTTACCGATAGCGCCATCGAGATGGGAAGCCTGCTCTCTTTCTCTATTTTCTTTTGTAGTTCGATTGCCCATTTAAAAGTGCCAAAGAAGCGATCCATACCCGTGGCATCGATATAAAACTCATCGATGGAAGCTTTTTCGAAAGCCGGTGCTTTGTCGGCAATAATTTCAGTAACGAGGTGTGAGAACTGACTGTAGGCTTCCATGTCGCCCGAGATCACTTTGGCATCGGGGCAAAGCTGCATGGCCAGGTACATGGGCATGGCCGAATGGACTCCAAATTTACGGGCTTCGTAGCTACAGGCTGCTACCACCCCGCGTCTGCTGCTGCCCCCAATTATTAGCGGAATGCCACTAAGTTTCGTGCTTTTTGTACGCTCTACCGATACAAAAAACGCATCCAAATCCATGTGTATAATGCTCCTGTTGATCACAAGA
>JAEUUB010000721.1 GCA_016787745.1 Cyclobacteriaceae bacterium | reverse complement strand
CTATTTATCATAGCTACAGCGCTTTTATAAACACGTCTAAATCCCTTTTGCTCACGAAAGACATTAAGCCCAGCAGTCAACATCAGACTATGAACGATTTTCAGGAAGTTTTTGTGAATAGTGGAGACATTGAACTTCCCTTCCCATTTCGGGAGTTCGTTTTAAGGATTAACAAAAACGAACCGACCCAGGCATTTGCGGCTGACTATTTAGAGAGCTCTGAAAAATTCTTAGCGGATGTCCAGTCTTTCCGAAATACAAGTAAGGAGATGGCAAATGAAGTTAGATAACCTGTATTTTGTTTAGATTTAAAAGGGTGGGCTGAAAAAGCCCACCCTTTTTTAAATCCTTACTCTATAACGGGTACTTCTCCTACCTTGGTAACACTCCCTGTTGTTACCACTACTCCATTAATATCTGCAATTACATAACCCGTAGCCGGAGCAAAGGACAATGTATATGTTCCTGCAGAGATACCTTTAATCATAAACTTGCCAAGCTCATTTGCATAGGTGGCGCCCACTGTATCTTGCTCATGGATTGCATAGACTGCCGGTGTAGCTTGTGGAATAGAAATCGTGCCCTCGATGGCTCCACTCGTTGCTTCCGTAATTCCCCGAATAACGGGTTTCAATTTATATTTTCCATTTCCGGTTTTCACGATTGAGCGAGCTACATCGAAGTCCAATAAAATAGTATATGTAATTCCTTCTGTAAGGGTAGCGTGAACGTTAAGTTTTAAACCGGATTGTTGAGCACTCGGTGTACTCAAATCGTATAGCTGATTACTCTCCTTCAAGGTATTATCCGGCCCCAGGATTAATCGTATTTGAGAAACTCTGCCAGCCGGTAATTCAGCAGAACCCAAAAGCGTATCTAAACCATTTGTAAAGTCAAGTAAATTATAGACGCCTTTCTCAATTTCTATCGTTTGCCAACCGCCAGTTTGCTCACCTTCACTTGCGTGAATTTGAACTTCCTGAATATCAATGTTTACTTCTTGATAATCGCCTGGTGCATCTGTAAGCCTGACATCAAGCCTTGCCGATCGATCTTCATCATTACATCCAAACCAAAGAATAGACAATAGCAATAACCCAATAATATTTCTCATAAAGAATACAATTTAAATTGTACCTGATAGACGACAAATTTATGATCAAGTTTAGTCTATCCAAAAGAAAAAAACGGGCCCAGGAATCGGCACGTTGAACCCTTGAAAACTACCCCTTATCGATGAAATTGAAACTCATTGAATTTGAGAAATGATTGCTTCATCTAAAGGCTTAATGCTGGAATTAAAAAAAGTGACTTGAGTGCCGTCTTCGCTAACGAGAAACTTGGCAAAGTTCCAATCGGGGTGTTTGCCGGTTTTCATTTCCAGCCATTGATAGAGCGGGTGCTGATCACTTCCTTTCACGGAAACCTTCTCAAACATTTGAAAGCGCACGCCATAATTCCGTTCACAGAATTCAGCTATCTCTTCGCTGGTACCAGGCTCTTGCCAAAGAAAATTGTTGGCCGGAAAGCCCAACACATTTACCCGATTTCCAAATTGCTCATGCAACTTTTCAAGCCCGGCATATTGCGGAGTCTTTCCACATTTGGAAGCTGTGTTAACGATTAATAGTTTCTTCCCTTTGTAAGAAGCAAAGTCAATTTCTCTTCCATCGAGTCCTTTGATCTTAAAGTCGTAGATAGTATTTGCAACCGGGCCAGACGGTGACTTGCTTGATAATTTATTGGCTAAGAAAGCGGCAATACCCATAAAACTTATGATTAGAATAATTGATTTTACTTTCACGGCCTATTTTAGCTGAGCGGCAATCTCCATCGGTTTAACGGAAGACTTAAAGAATTTTACGGAACCATCGGGTTTAACCAGGTACTTACAAAAATTCCAGCTTGGTTCTTCGCCAGTTTTTTCTTTTAGCCAGGCGTAGAGTGGATGTTGATCTTCGCCTTTTACAGAAATTTTCTCAAACATTTGAAATGTAACTCCATAGTTTGCTTTACAAAATTCTGCTATCTGCAAGTTGGTGCCTGGCTCCTGACCACCAAAGTTATTAGCCGGAAAACCAAGGATGGTAACTTTATTTCCATACAATTCATGCATTTTTTGCAATTCTTCGTATTGCGGAGTATACCCACACTTAGAGGCCGTATTAACGATCAGTAACGTTTTGCCTTTATACTGACTAAAATCAATTTGCTTTCCTTCCAGGGAATTGATTTTAAAATCATAAAAACTTGCGGTTGTTATCATAAAGCAGAAAAGGAGGACTGTTTTCATAAAAAGCGATTTTATCTATAACACAAAGTACCGATTATTGTTCAACAAATCCTCAGAGTAAATAATTTAGAAAATTAAACTACAAAAATCCTCTTCCAATCGCTCTTATCTATTCTGAAAATGTAAACTGAGTTACCCTTATATTTCGTTTCCTTTCTGTTACTCATTCCGTTTTTTAATGCCACTTTTTGCGAAGGTATATTGGAAAGACTTATAATTGAAATCAGGGATTTTGAAAGATCATTGTGAAATGCATAGTCGCGGCATTTCGTGGCTGCCTCGCTCGCATAGCCTTTTCCCCAAAATTCCGAAAGTAATGAATAGCCAATTTCCAATTCGGGTTGACCATCCACCGTTTGAACCAACAAACCACAATGCCCA
>JAEUUB010000716.1 GCA_016787745.1 Cyclobacteriaceae bacterium | reverse complement strand
AAATCCCCATTCGGTGCGAAGTACATCGGTAAGCAACCACTTATTAGCCGTTGCCGGGATTCCATCTATTTCGTTAAAAGATGCCATGATACTGCCTGCTCCTGCATCTAAAGCTGCTTTATAGGGTGGCAGGTATTCATTGTACATTCTTTGCCGGCTCATGTCCACCGTGTTGTAATCGCGCCCTGCTTCAGAAGCTCCATAGAGTGCATAGTGTTTTACACACGACATAATTGTGTTATTGGCCGACAAATCATTCCCCTGATATCCACGCACCATTGCTTTTGCAATTTCCGATCCCAGATAAGTGTCCTCCCCGCTCCCTTCCGAAATGCGGCCCCACCGGGGATCGCGCGAAATATCGACCATGGGCGAAAAAGTCCAGTTGATACCATCCGCGCTCGCCTCCTGCGCGGCCATACGCGCGCTTTTTTCGATCAAATCCATATCCCAACTGCAACTCAACCCTAAAGGAATAGGAAAGACAGATTCGTAGCCATGGATCACATCCATGCCAAAAATTAATGGTATTTTAAGTCGGCTCTTTTCAACCGCTATTTTTTGCATCTCCCTGATATTGGCTACTGTTTTAATGTTAAACAGTCCGCCCACCTTGCCTTGCTCAATCTTCTTTGCGATGTCCGAACTTTCAACGGCTCCGGTTACAAAGGCTCCTGCCGAGGGAAGATTAAGCTGACCGATTTTTTCTTCTATCGTCATAAGATTCAAAACTGAATCAACGCGATGATCGACAGCGGTTTGGGTCTTGTAATCCTTTACACAGGATGACAGCGATAGCAATAGCAAAAATCCGTAGATAGATTTCATGAAAAGGTCGTTTATTGTCTTATTGAAAGATCGGAAAAAACTTAATCTTCACTAACTGATTGGAGAAATTTCCTTATCCTTTTTAATCCCACGGCCTTTTAAATACATTGCAAAATGTCAATAACCATTACACTCATTCTGATAATTCTTACCTCTTTAATCAGTCTATACACCATGCAAAAGCCACAGGTGTTAAACAGGTTAATGATGAATCCCTACCTGATTAGCCATTCAAAGCAATACTATAGAATGATCACTTCGGGGTTTATCCATCGTGATCACATGCACCTGATCTTTAATATGTTTTCCTTCTATTTTTTTGGCACCCAACTCGAATACATCTTCCAGCAGATTTTTGGAGACTTGGGGAGCGTGCATTTCGTGGCCCTGTATCTTCTGGGGATTGTTGTTTCAGACTTGCCCACCGTATTTAAACACAAGAAAAATCTTTACTACAATTCTTTAGGGGCCTCAGGAGCCGTATCGGCCGTTGTGTTTGCCTGCATTTTGTTTTTGCCTTTACGGGATATTTGCATCTACGGTATCCTTTGTTTTCCCGGATTTATTCTGGGTATCCTCTACCTGGGTTATTCCTATTACAGTTCTAAAAAATCAAAAGACGGTATTAATCACGATGCTCATTTATACGGCTCGTTGTTTGGTGTACTCTACTGTGTAGTTTTTTACCCGGATTCGATCCGCATTTTTATAGAACAAATGGGCGAATGGAAATTATTCTGACCTACTCGGTAGGTTCTTGCTGCAACGCCACCGCTCGTTTCATTAAATCTGTAGATTGCAGTATTTTATTCTTTAAAAAATATGGATAGTCGGGATTGTCTTTCAAAAAAGCATCCACTATCTGACCGGCTTCTGCGGAGGCGTGACCTCCAAACGTAGTTTGCAACCATCGTTGTGGAAAAAATATATCGCCTGTTAATTGAATTTCCTGAAGGAGATCCAGCGAGGGCCGCAAATATTTTCTCGATTCTTTAGCTCTTATCGGATGATGCAGGTAATGCAAAGCTTCCAATACCCAGGGTTCATGTTCCCGGTTTTTGTCTTGCTTCAATGATTCAAAAAATTTATCTCTGACTACCTGTTCCCTACTTAGCGCGGGTATTACAAACGCCATACGTTTTTGCCGGTCTGGATTCTTTATTTCAGAAATTTGTGTTTGTAGATAATATTTTTCTCTGGCGGGATTCTTAAGCGCCAGTTCATACGCCAATGTTATTTTATCCTCCTCACTAATAACTAAATTTTTTATTTTCATCTCATCACGCCAGATTTTCTCCAGGTTAATTACACTTGCTTCCGTCTGGGCCAGGGCACGATATGTTCGGAAATAAGAATTCTTTTTACCAGGATCCGAAGCAAACTTCATCAGCTCCCACAGAGTTTCTTCCAATTCATTCTGTAAAAGATTTCTGTTATACTCTGGCAAAAAAGTCCACCAAACAGTTTGCAAATTGTTTAGCAGATAATCTATGACCAGTGGATTTTCTTCTTGCTTCAATCCTTTCAGCAGGAATTGTGTCATCAACTCGGGAGGCAATACATCCCCGCGCACCATGCTTTCCCAACAGTTAATCCACATAGAAGCGCGAAAAACAGGGTCGGCCACTTTAACGGGATACGTCAAAAATTCGGTCGCACTTTTTTCATCCATTTTGAAATAGCCATAACCAAACCCATCGGAGTTTAAGAAATTATAATCCGATAAACTGTCAATGTGTACCGGATCAGAATCCAACATTGTTATGGTTACGTCATCTCCATAGCCTCGTCTAACTTTTAATGCCTGTTGCCAGATGCGAGCAGACACCTTATCCTCACGTTGTTCTAAAGATTCCGGGGCGTACCAATCATACTCTGGCATTCCGGGAGTTTTTACCCACACGTCACTCCAGGCGCGGATGTCATCGCTTGATTTCAAATCGATAATTGAAATGAGATCGTCCCATTTCGCATTGCTATACGAATATGTTTTCAGATACTCGCGTAAGCTTTCCTGCATTAAATCCACTCCAATCATTCGCTCCAAATGGCGCATAACAATAGGCGCCTTCTGATAAATAACAGCACCATACAAAGAACCGGCATTTTTTAAATTGGATAACGGCTGGAGAATGGGATTGGCGCCAGCACTCCGATCAACCTCATAAGCCGAGGGATAATGGGAAAGTAAAAACCGAAGGTTATGATCAATCTCAGGAAAAGAGGGCTGCACAATTTTGGCTGCCATAAAATTGGCAAACACTTCCTTCATCCATACATCGTTAAACCAATCCATCGTTACCAAATCGCCAAACCACATGTGG
>JAEUUB010000686.1 GCA_016787745.1 Cyclobacteriaceae bacterium | reverse complement strand
ATCAATCATAAACGATCCGGGAATGCTGGGCCTTGCCGTCTTCTTGATTGTCTCATATTGACCAAAAACGAAGGTGGCTGAGAACACAAAGAGAACCAAACTCACTATTTTTTTCATTCTACCGGTTTTAAGTACTAAACGGTTAAAAACAGGTTAATATTTCTGTTTGAAATAAAAAACCTAACCCATTCAAGTTTGAGTTAGGATTTAAAAAGTGGGCCCGGAGGGATTCAAACCCCCAACCTTCTGATCCGTAGTCAGATGCTCTATTCAGTTAAGCTACGGGCCCAAAAAGGTCTGCAAAGGTAATTAAATAATGATTTTCACCAAAGACTGCATTGGCTCAAATCCGAAACCTCATTAATCCATAACAAAATTAATAGGTATAGTCATTCGAACCATTACCGGTTTCCCACGTTGTTTTCCTGGCTCCCATTGAGTTAAGGCCAATACCCGCAAAGCCTCATCATCACAACCACTGCCTATGCCCTTTATTATTTTAAGTTGTGTAACCGAACCGTTTCTATCAATAACAAATTCAATAAACACCTTACCTTCAACGTGGCTACGCTGTGCTATTCGCGGATATTTCAGAGTTTTTCCAATGAATTTATAAAAGGCCTCGTATCCTCCAATGGGAATTGGCCTCACTTCAGGGAAGAGTAGGATATCGTCCGAGGCTTCGTTAGGCAATCCGGCAGCGTCAGGAATAAACGATTCAGTACGCACGGAATCATCCATGTCTTCAGGGATTTTATCACTTTCAATAAATCGCATTGGTATGTTTTCGGAGGGTATTGTCTTGGTTGATATGGGTTTTACAGTAGGCGGTGCAGGCGCAGGTTCATGCGGTATCGACTTTGTGTCCAGAAGAATTTCCATCGGTTGATCAAATGAGCAAACAAGTATTTCTTCTTTTTTGCTTCGCCACTCAAAAGCTGTGATGGAAATGGCAACGCTTATAATTAAACCCAGTAAAAAGAATTTTAAGGTATGCCGATAAATGTCCTTATCGGGATTTTTTTTTGGTTCCATAGGTTTGCGGGTTATACAGTTATTGAAATGTATATCCGCTCTGGAAGTCACGTTTGTTTTATATTTATTTCTTTCTTGATGGCTTTCGGTTGTTGCTCATTTTGCCTTTTCTCCCATCGGGTAATCACAATCAAAACGATAATCAAAGCGATTATCAAAAATAAAAAGGTAAAGATGCGTGTAATCAGTTTAATTCTTTTTTCCTCGCCATGTTGTTTTAATACGGCACCATAATTCCGGAACCGATCGCTTCCGCGGGCAGTCAGGCGTTGTCTTCGCAGCCGGATTTCGTGCTTACCCATTGTACTTCAACTTTAGATTAAAATTGGTTCTTAATTTATCGAGCGCCCGGTAGGTGCGCATCTTGGCTCCGCTTTCTGTCATGTCCAGGATAAAAGCAATTTCCCTAAAATCCTTGTCTTCAAAAAAGCGCAATTCCAAAACCTGAATCATATCGGTGGGCAGCTCATTCATATATTTAATTAACCGCCCCACAAGTTCTTCATCCCAGTCTTCGGTAGCTTGCTCTACAAGTTCCCGCACTTTCAATTCTTCAATGCTGAAAATTTTCTTGCCTTTATTTTTTCGGTAGTGCTTATTTACCTCATTGCCGGCAATTTTATAAAGCCAGGCCGAAAAGGGAAAACCCCGGAATTCATACTTGGGTAGATTGTGAAGGGCGTTTACAAAAGTTTGCGAGCACAAATCTCCGGTCAATTCCTCATTATCGGTTTGCCGGAAAATAAAGTTAAAAATCCGGTCAAAGTATTTTTCGTACAACTTCCCAAACGCCTGCGGGTCTTTTTTGGATCGTTCTACGATGGCCAGCTCTTCGCGGATTTCGTCTTCCGTCATGCGGGATGGATTTACGCCAATCGAATATAGCCTATTAATCCTTTCCTTAGGATAAAGTCACAACCAATGGTGAAGGCGGGTTGCCGCTTGTTGATCTTGTTTTGCATTCACATCGGCTTATGTGTAGATTTCAGTTTATTGTTTATCTCCTCTTTATATTATGAAAAATACAATTCTTCCGTTATTGCTGTTTATGGTTGTTTCGGTTTTTGGTCAAAAGAAAAAGGATCAACCTCAGCAGCAAACCTCGCCTTCACCGGCTCCGGCCGCAGCCACTATCGATTCTAAGGTTGCGGGAATGAAAAAATTTCCCGGTTTCTTTGAATTCTACTTTGATGAGAAGCAAGACAAAATATTTCTGGTTATCGACAAGTTTAATACAGAATTTTTATATGTCGAGTCGCTGACAGCC
>JAEUUB010000679.1 GCA_016787745.1 Cyclobacteriaceae bacterium | reverse complement strand
CGTTTCACCGACTACCTGCCCGCTGATCACGTTGCCCACGATGTTCATGATCACCTCGGCCTGGTCGCGGCCATAGTCTTTCTTGAGCTGGCTGTAGTCTTGTACCGCCAGGCACGTAGCCACTTTGTTGGCCCGTGCCGTAGCAATCAAGCCATCAATGCCGTTGAAATAGATCGTTGGAAACTCATCGAAGATCAGGCTGCACTTTTGCTGGTGCTTTTTGTTGACCAGTTTAATCACCCGCGAGATGTAGAGTGAAAGCACAGCGCCATAGATCTGCTGCTTCTGGGGGTTGTTGCCCATGCACACAATCTTTGGTTCTTGGGGATTATTAATGTCAAGTGTGAAGTCGTTGCCGGAGAGCACATAGTACAACTGTGGTGAAGACAGTCGCGCCATCCCGATCTTGGCGCTGGCGATCTGGCCTTCCAACTGCTCCATCGCTTCGTTCCTGAATGCCGATTCAAATGGATTGATTAATACTTCTATCTCCGGTTCTGTTCTAAGAAGCTTGAACAGCTTGGGATAGTCAAGTTGCATGAGTTCGATAACGTGTGGCAGCGTGCAGTATTTACCCTCTTCATATTTTCTCAAAAACCAGATGATGGCGGTTACAAAGTTGATGGGAGATTCAACAAAGAAGTCGCCCTGCTTTTTGATCCAGTCGCGGTTTAGTCCCAGCATGATGGTGCGGGAAGATTCTGTGGCATCCGTGATGTCTTCCATCGTGGCCGGGTCGAGCGGATTGCACCGGTGCGACCGCGAGAGGTCTTCAAAATTGATGACGTAAAATTTAGGCAAAACCGGATAGCTTCGCGCATTCCGCAAGAGTGTGTTGTATGCAATCCGCGACAGGTCATCGTACTTGAAATCGTAAATGAACATGGTGAATGCTTTTTTGATGTGCTGCGTGATGATATGCCGGACCACGAAGTACGACTTACCGGCACCGGGTGTACCGATGACGAGCAGCGACCGGAACGGGTTGATCACATTGATCCAACTGGTTCGTCTCTTGCCTCGCAGGTGATAGGCTGCGGGAAGATTGATGGAGTACTGGTTTTCCAGCAACCGCTCCTCCTGCGGGAAGGATTCATTCATCCGGTTGAAAATATCCTTTCTGAAATTCACGTTGATCAGGCGCGACAGCCAGGTGCCACCGGTGAGCATCAACAGGTACCCAAGCGAAGTGAGGCCCACATATAATCCAATCAAGACTGCATACTCCAACGGAGCCAGGAGAATGAAGTGACAGCAAAAGAAAATGATCAGACCCGATACAATGTAGAACGCTGCTGTCCGTATGTTGATCTTTTCATCTTTCTTGCCCTTCGCCCCGATCAAGGAAACGATCAACAATCCGAACGCGATCAACTTGGCATGATAGACACTTTTGAATATCCCGGTGTTCCGCAACCCGTAGATAATCCGGTCAACAAACTCCGATGTGAGTCCCCAACTTTCAAAAGCGGGGTAGCAAAAGAAATAGAAATGAAATAAGATTACGACTATACTCAACAGCCTGATAAAGTCGATAATCTTCCGCAACGCTTGTTCGTTCTCGCCCGTGTTTGCCATGATCGGTTAGTTATAGTGAACGCCCTTTTCTTTTCCGTTTCTTCCTTCGTTTTTTCATCGCTGCCTCTGGTGATGTGAAGTCATGGGCCTGTGCAGTGGTCAACTCTTTCAGGAACTGGTTCACACCTGCCTGCGTCAAGACTCCGGCAGGCAAGTGAAGGTCGAGTTCACCTGCGTGCATTTCAGCAGGATGCGTATGTGACCGCATACCGGATGCTGGCGCATCCGGAGCTTGCGAAAATTGTTCAAGAATCGCCCTGGCACCGTAAGCTTTACCCAGGTCGCTGCCGTTGAAGACTACTTTGTTTTGGTTGTCCACGAAGGTGACGCCATATACCCGGCCTTCTTCATTTTCCCGGAACAACACGAACACGCCTTTATCCGCCAGGGCGTTGATGAACGCTTCTTTCGACAGCCGTCTTCTCAGCGTGTAGTCAATCACGGATTTCAATTTCTCCCGGTAGGGCTTACACAACGCCTCGTTCAGTTTGAACTGCTTTTCCAAATTGGCCAGAATGGGTTTGCCATAAATGGAACTGGCCCGGATGGGTACCCCGATCTTGTTACCCTTTTCATCGAGCAGACTGTACAGCAACCCCTTCTTGTTGTGCATCTGCGTTCCCTCTGCGCCCCGGTCTGCGACTACATTGAATTGCCTTAGTATTGCATTCAGTTCGGGTAATGAGGTGAATTTATAGGAGCGCGTAACCATCCTAACCACGTTGGCGATACTGCGCTTGGTTTCCGATTTGCCATAGATGGCCTTCTCTACCTTTACTGGTTCTATCTCCCGCTTTTTGCCGCGTCCTTCCGCGCGAACCAACCCATAAGCCAGCTCTATTTCCTTCCTCGCTTTCTCCGATTGGTTCCTTCCGATATTATGTATATCGATCCGCTGACCATTGACCTTGACGTTGGTTGTAATGATGTGGACATGGGGGTGTGCAGCATCGGTATGGCGGTAGACCAGGTAAGGTTGTTCCCCAAACCCGATCCGGGTCATGTAATCGGAGGCAATAGCCTGAAGTTGTTCGTTGGTAAGCTTTTCGCTGACATCAAAGTTCAGGGAGACGTGGATAGCATTGGTGCGCACCTTTTGATTCAAAGCGGTGACCTTGCGGAAGCGGTTAAGCTTGTCAGAGAAGGTCAGTCCCTGTGGATCACAACCAAACCCACTGGTGGCAATGCATTGCGCTACACCTTCGCCCACCTTGTTCTCGTTGTAGTTGAGCAATCCCCGTATGTTCTTTCCACTGATCACTTTTGCAACCATTGTTTAGCCAGTACTGAAATCCTGTTAAGCAGCAACTCCACCTGGTCGCCTACCTTGTTGTATTGTTCCGCCACCTTCAGCGCATGGAATAAGCGTTGATCCGGTGTGGATGCCTGGTGAAAGTGGCGTGTGAGTTGGTTGATGTTCACCCCGATGGCATGAAGTTCCTTCCGGATGGCGATTAATTCCTCCATCGCAGCGTCCATCGAGCCATCTCGTAGGACATACAGAATCTTTTCCCGCGACAACACCCTTCTGGCCACTTCACCAATGGAATGGCAGTCCCCATTGCCGACAAAAGCATTGAGCCGGTTGTAAACCGATTCGGTCACCCTCGTCCGGACGGGGTGTGTATATAATGTAGTCTGATCTTTGGCTTTCCTCCGCGACATACAGGTGCAGGTTTAAGATTGACTGGATGGTGTATGCAAATCTGTTGGCTCAAGAAAGCCAAGTTCCGAGGCTTTCTCTTCCGAATGGCCATGAGGAACCTGCCTGCATGAGAATTTCGGCAGGCAGGCAAGATTATTTTTGTGGACAAAAATACATCTTGCTGATACTGCAAAGCCGGTATCGATGTTGGCAAATCCAACTTCAAGAATCGTGAAAGGAGACCTCATGCTCCTCATAGGATTTCTGAGAAACATGAAGTCTTTTGTGTTGTGTACAGCTGTCATAGATGTTGTGCGATGATGATGGCACAAAGGAGCGGCACGTGACACTTCCAAAACAGTCACAGGGGTACTGGTACCCCGGTTAACGTTTTCATTTTCAGGAGGAAAAAATTTTGGCCAGCCCTCACTTTCTCCGGGCGGAGGCAAATTTTCCCGGTCGGGAGCGTAGGAAATTTTGTGCAAATCCGGAGTATATCAGTAGAGGCCATTTCAACGGAGAACCGTTCGCGGTGCATGTTGGAGCGCAACGTCATGAGCTATGAAAACTGAAAAATTGTTCTCCGTTCTGTCCTCGATTCACCCCATCAGTTCCGATTTTCGGAAAGCTGTTGAACGTGTCATCACACCCTTATCATTACCCCGATATCACCTGCTGCTGGAAGCCACACGCATTGCGGAATGCGCCTATTTCCTTGATGAAGGATTTGCCATGGCCTATACCTTTGTAAAAGGCAAGAAACAGGTGGACTGGTTCTGGAACTCCGGACAGATCATGGTGTCGGCCAGGAGTTTCTTCGAGCAAGTGCCTTCCCAGGAATTCATCCAACTTCGCACATCCTCCGAATTGTTTTGTGTCACCCATGACAGCGTGCTTCATCTGTTCCAAACTTTTCCGGAAGCACATTTCATCTACCGTGTCATTATGAACCAATACTATGAACACAGCCGTGAGCGCACCCGTGACCTTCAACACCTCAAAGCGGTAGAGCGATACGAGAAACTGATCCGGTATTTCCCGGATGTTGAGCAGCATGTTACACAGAATCATATTGCTTCTTACCTGGGCATCGCTCCACAGTCGTTCAGCAGGATAAAAAGGCACAACACCAGGCGTTAACATTTGTTAACTACAGGTGTGAACCTTTGTTGCTGCAAGTCTGAACAA
>JAEUUB010000659.1 GCA_016787745.1 Cyclobacteriaceae bacterium | reverse complement strand
GTTCACTTCTTTGTGGTTTGTGAGACGCACACGAGCTACTTTACGCATTGCTGAATTAGGCTTTTTTGGAGTAGTTGTGTACACACGAGTACATACTCCTCTACGCTGAGGGCAAGAATCAAGAGCTGGCGACTTTGACTTAAAAGTCAATTTCTTCCGGCCTTTTCTTACAAGTTGTTGAATGGTAGGCATTTATATAATTTATTTAAACCCTTCAAAAATAAGGACTGCAAAGGTATTTAAAGTAAAATAGGATGCAAAACCTTGTTTGAGAATTTTGTATCCTATTTTGACTAAAATCTGCTATTTTAAGGCTAAGCCTCACCAATTGTCCCCCCAAAATTCATTGGAAATTGCGGGGCCTCGTTGGTTTGCTTGATCGGGCCAAAAGTAGCCTCGTACTTACTAATATTATCTTTTAGTGCCGCTAAAAGCCTTTTGGCATGTTCTGGTGTGATAATTACCCGAGCCTTAACCCGAGCCTTAGGAACCCCGGGCATTAACCGGATAAAATCTACTACAAACTCGCTATTGGAGTGGGCAATCATAGCCAAATTGGAATAGATGCCTTCGGCAATTTCCTCAGAAAGCTCAATATTGATTTGATTTTGGGGCGGGGTACTCTTGGTATCGGCCATATCTTTGAGGTTTAAAGTGTCAAATTTTTAAAAAGATCCCTTTAAAAAAAATGTGCGAACGGTACCACCATTCGCACATCTATATCAATTCATTTAGTAATCAATTAATCCTGAAGTTCGCGCTCCTTCGACTTAGTCTCGGGGGCATCCACTAACCGCTGATATTCCTCCTCAGAATTTACAATCATATCATTGTATCTTCTTTGACCCGTACCAGCCGGAATCAGGTGACCAACAATCACATTCTCCTTCAAGCCCATCAGTTGATCCGCCTTACCACGAATCGCTGCTTCGCTCAACACCTTAGTGGTTTCCTGGAAGGATGCCGCAGACAGCCAGCTTTCAGTCTTAAGCGATGCCTGGGTGATACCCTGCAACGTTGGTCTTGAAACGGCACTTAACGCATCCCGTACTTCAACTGCTTTCTGATCTTTTCTCTTCAAGGATGAATTCTCATCGCGCAATTCGCGAGGGTTAATGATTTGGCCTACTTTGAATCGCTGAGAATCTCCCGCGTCC
>JAEUUB010000534.1 GCA_016787745.1 Cyclobacteriaceae bacterium | reverse complement strand
CTGGTCGAAAATCTGGAAGGTTTTCCGGAAGCGATTAAATTCCTGAAAAAAAATGTAGGCTGGACAAAAAACGCTCCGCTCCTTTCGGACATTCTTTCTACCAGCGAGGAATATCGGGTAGCCGTTGAAAATTATCTGGAGCCTTACCTCAATTACTACATTGTTGAACATGAAGCCGAAGCGTACGAGGCGATCAACATTCTGAGCGATGCCAGCAAGGGCAAAGCCAATTTTTTCATTCTTGATTCATTCGAAAAATTCACACCCTCGGATATTCAAATGTATCCGAACGCGTTTCCGGCCACCCAAATCATGGAGTTTGATCCTAGGTATAACAAACTCATGGCCTTTATCCTGGACAAGGTATATGTATATGAAGGGGATGTGAGAAATATTCCTTCGGATGAAAATACATTTATAACCAAGAGCGGCAAAGTTACCAGACGCAGATTCAGCTTGTCGGGTGGATCGGTGGGTCTGTTTGAAGGTAAGAAAATCGGGCGGGCTAAGAATCTCGAAAAACTTGATAAAGAGATTAAGGAGTTCACAAAAAAGGTAGAGGACATTCGGCACTCCTTGATTGACCGTCAGCGGGAACTGGAGCGTTTGCGTAACAACACATTAAAGCAACAAATCGAAGAAGCGCAAAGCGCCATTAAATTGGTTAATGATGAGTTGATCTCTGTGCGCACGAAGCAGGAACAGTTTTCGAGTATGCTCAACAGCGCGGATTTGCGCAAAGAGGACATCATTGAAAAAATTGAAACCTTAAATCAGGAGCTTCTTGATTTACGACCAAAAGCCGAGCAAGCTCAGCTTGTGTCGGGCCAGCAAGATGAAAAGTTAAAACTCATTACTTCTGAACTAAACGTTCAAAACGATTTACTGAGTCAGAAGTCATCGGCCTACAACGAACAAAATATTCTCTTTCACCAACAGGAAAATCGGGTAAAGAGTGTAGAGCAGGAAATGCGATTCAAACAAGAGTCGATGGAGCAAAGCAGTTTGCGTGTGGAGACCAACTCCGAGGAACTGAAGAAAAACGAAGATGAGATCAGAACCATTATTGAAACCACACAAAGCAATGATGAGGAACTAATCGGCATGTATGCTGAGAAGGAGGAAATGGAGAAGGGCTTAGGAGAAGCTGAAAAAGAATATTATTCGGGCCGGGGGGAGATCGATCAATTCGAAAAAGATTTACGCGAGATTCAGCATCAGCGTCAAAACATCGACACGCTGTTGATGGAATTACAAAATCAATTAAATGAAAGTAAGATTCAGCTGAATTCCGTAAAAGAAAGATTGTCGGTTGAATTTAATATCGATCTTGACGCTGTACTAAGTCAGGCAACTCCGGAAGAAGCTGAACAACTGGCCTTATTCGATGAGGAAAAGCTTCGTAATGATGTAACAAAAATCCGGGAGAAGCTGGATAACATGGGTCCGATTAATCCCATGGCCATGGAGGCATATACGGAAATCAAAGAACGAAACGACTTTATCAATACACAAAAGGAAGACCTGTTAAAGGCAAAGGAATCGCTCTTCAATACCATCAACGAAATTGAGGGCGTGGCCAGCGAGACCTTTATGGTTGCCTTCACTCAAATTAAGGAACATTTCGTTCGGGTATTCCGCTCTTTATTTAATGAGGGGGATGATTGCGATTTAAAACTGGCCGATCCCGCCAAACCGTTGGAATCTGAAATTGATATTATCGCCAAACCCAAAGGCAAGCGGCCTTTAACCATTAATCAATTGTCGGGGGGAGAGAAAACCCTTACAGCCACTGCGCTGCTATTCTCCATGTACTTATTAAAGCCCGCGCCCTTTTGTATTTTTGATGAGGTGGATGCTCCGTTGGATGATGCCAACATTGATAAATTCAATAACATTATCCGTAATTTCAGTAAGGACTCGCAGTTTGTTATTGTTACCCATAACAAACGCACCATGACCACCACGGATGTGATCTATGGAATTACCATGGTGGAGAAAGGAATCTCGCGTGTTGTGCCTGTGGATTTGAGAGAGTTAGCCTAACTCTAACTCAGCCTTAAAAGAGTTAAAACAAATAACAGATTGCCAACTCGAATGGGTTGGCAATTTTTTTTAAAAGCACATAGGACGGGCCTAAGAAGAAAATAATCTGAGTTGAATATCTAAATCAATAGAAAGCGCAATTGCAAAAATCAAACTCCGGCATAAGCGCTAAAGGCTCCATCTACCGGCACAACAATTCCTGAAACAAACTTTGATGCGTCTGAACATAACCACAGTAAGGTTCCGCAGAGTTCATCGGGCTCGCCAAACCGGCCAAAAGGTGTTCCTTTAATTATCAATTGGCCACGATCGGTTAAGCTGCCATCTGTATTGGTTAATAAAGTTCTGTTTTGTTCTGTAAGAAAGAATCCCGGAGCAATGGCATTTACACGAAACCCTTCTCCAAACTTTTTAGCCATTTCAACGGCCAGCCATTGCGTGAAATTGCTTATCGCGGCTTTCGCGGCTCCGTACCCCACCACCCGGGTAAGCGGTCGAATGGCAGTCATCGAAGAGATGTTGATTATGTTTCCTTTTTTTGATGACACCATGGTCTCGCCAAAAATTTGGGAAGGCAATAACGTACCTGTCAAATTTAAGTCTACTACCTTCTTAAAATCATCTAACTTTAAATCGAGAAAAGTTTTATCCGGAGTAACCACAGCACCGGGAAGATTGCCCCCAGCCGCGTTTACAAGAATGTCGATGGTTCCAAACTTTTCGATAATGAGTTTTCGTGCTTCGACTAATTGTTTTGTGTCCAATACATCGGCAGAAACCCCCATTGCTTTTCCTCCTGCCTGAACAATTTCCTGCGCCAGCTTATCAGCTACTTCTTTTCTCCTTCCTAGAATAACTACGGACGCTCCCGCTTTTGCTAAAGCCTTGCACATATCACTTCCCAGCACCCCGGTACCACCCGTAACTACCGCCACTTTTGCTTTTAAACCAAACAACTCTTCGATATAACTCATATCTATACTTTTAGCTTTACCGATCTTCGCGTACGATTGCTTTCATAAGCCGCCTCAATCAGTCTTATTACTTCCCGGGACTCTTCTGGTTTTACATCCAACGGTTTTCCATTTCGAATCGCTTCATACATATTTTGATAGTATTGAAGGTAATTCCCAGGAATTGTCTCAATCACTCCCTCCACATGAAGTCCACTTAGGGTTGTGTTCAGTCTACCCCAGCAATCTTTTGGCAACATCCCCCAGCCTGCTGATCCCGGAATTTTCTTTTCTTTAAGGGCTTGTTCCTGCGGATCAACATTACTGCTGGTAATAAAAGATCCCTCCGTACCATGTAGTTGATAGCGTGGGCCTTGCTCACGAACCAGGTAACTCGATTTTACAATCACATTCAGATTCGTGTAGCTAAGGCGCAGATCATAAAAGTCATCCACATTTCCCCCTGATCGTTGAATACCAATACGGGCATCCACTTCCAATGGCATACCAAACAATACCAAAACCTGATCGAGCATGTGCGAACCGAGGTTATACAGTATTCCTTTGCCCGGCCCGGCTTCTTCCTTCCATGAATCAGGTTCTATGTAATTGCGAAACCGGTCGTAATGAGCTTCGAACTCGACCACTTTGCCTACCCAGTTATTCTCTACTACTTTTTTTAAAGTTAAAAAGTCACCATCCAGTCGTCTGTTTTGAAATACAGAAAGTACTTTATCGTGCTTACGCGCTAAGGCAATTAATTCATCCGCTTCCTGTACCGTAACGGTAAAAGGTTTTTCAACTATAACATGTTTACCTGCCTGCAAAGCTTGCGCTGCCTGTTCCTTGTGAAGATGATTGGGTGTATTTACCACCACTAGTTCCACAGACGGATTGGAAAGAACTTCCTCAAAACTCCTTACTACCTGACAATCTGGATAATGCTCTTTTGCTGTTTGTTTGCTTCTTTGAAGTACAACAGAAAGTTCAAAACCCGCATGTGCCTGAATAAGAGGTGCGTGAAAGACCTCTCCAGACATTCCATACGAGAGGATGGCGGTTTTAATCGGTTTAAAACTCATTATTTAAATTCGAAATAATTCTTCACATTATTATAACAAATGTCCTGCACCATAGTCCCCACTAACTTCAAATCGTTGGGGATCTCACCCTTCTCAATATCATTCCCCAACAAATTACACAATACTCTTCTGAAATATTCGTGACGTGGGAAAGACAAGAAGCTGCGCGAGTCAGTAACCATTCCAACAAATCTTGCCAAAAGCCCCATATTGGATAATGCATTCATTTGTTTCTCCATTCCATCCTTTTGATCGAGGAACCACCAGGCCGAACCCCACTGGACTTTTCCCGGAACGGATCCATCACAAAAATTACCCGCCATGGTTGCAAAAACTTCGTTGTCGGCAGGATTGAGATTGTATAAAATTGTTTTAGCCAACTGATTGCTCATATCCAGTTTATTTAAGAAGGAAGACAACCTTCGGGATTGCGAAAAATCACCCACCGAATCAAAACCCGTATCCGGACCCAGGCTACCCAGAAGCCGCGAATTATTATTTCGAATAGCACCTAAATGAAATTGCTGCACCCAGTTCTTTTTATGATACATTTTACCCAACTCGATCAAGACCGATCCTTGCAATACCCGTTGTTCTTTCAATGTTAATTGGCCGCCCGTGCGAACTCTCTTAAACAGGGCTTCCCCTTTTTGAGAATCACTTACATCTCCTATGCACTCCAACCCGTGATCAGCTGCCTTACAACCATAAGAATCAAAATAATCAATTCTGTTTTGCAAAGCGGCCAGCAGGTCACCAAAAGAATCGATTGCAATACCCGACACATTGGCCAATGAATCAAGGTAGGCATTATAGCTCTCTACGTGTCCGCAGGTATACACTTTATCCGGCCGGAAAGTTGGCAACAACCTAAACCCCGCAGCCTGCGAACTCATGTCTTTATGATAATTGAGTGAATCGGTTGGATCGTCTGTTGAGCAAACAACTTTTACCTTCATACCCGACAATAAGGGTTGCACCCGAAAGTCCTCTTGCTGAAGCTTTGACGAGCAATGTTTATAAATTTCGGGAGCCGATTTTTCGTTCAGAAGTTCGTCCACCCCAAAATATCTTTTCAGCTCAAGGTGCGTCCAATGGTAGAGGGGGTTACGCAGAGTAGCAGGCACTGTTTTAGCCCATGCCAAAAATTTTTCGTATGGTTCCGCATTTCCGGTTATGAATCTTTCCTTTACTCCATTGGCCCTCATGGCCCGCCATTTATAATGGTCACCCTCTAACCAGACTGTGGTAAGAGTATCAAACCTTCTGTTTTCAGAAATATCTTTTGGTGATAAATGGTTGTGGTAATCAATGATTGCACACGGGCTGGCATATTCGTGATAGAGCTGGCGGGCCGGTTCGGTGGCAAGTAAAAAATCATCATTCAAAAAAGGAACACACATAGGTTTTATTTCAACTCGCGGATTTTTATACTTCGAAAAGATACAGCATCGCCATGATCCTGTAAAAGGATATGCCCTTTGTCAACCATACCAAAACCTTCCCACACACTATATTTACTGCGTGCCACCAAGGCATAATAGATAGGAGTTCCGCGTTGGTATTCCACTATTTTCCGTCCATTCAACCAGTGCTCAATGCGATTATCCGGATGCACCACAATGCGGCCTTCATTCCAGGTTCTCGGTAAATCCTGAATTTTGAGAGAAGGAATCAGGTCGTAAAGTGATCCTAATGTTCTGTTTCCAACTACTCCTTCTTTAGCATCGGGATGTTTTTCATCATCGAGAATCTGATACTCCAACCCGATAGCAGAACCCGTTGAAAGATATTTCTCATCAACAAAATATTTCACTCCGCTGTTGGCACCTTCTGCAAACGTAAAATCAAAGGTCAACTCAAAGGCAGAGAAACTTTCTACCGTAACAATATCACCTCCATTTGTAGATTCCCCCCCGTTGGAAGGGAGCACCGATAAAACGCCCTCTTTCATTACCCACCCCTTATCCGGAAATGCCTCTTTGAAGGCACCCCGCCAGCCCGTGGTTGTTTTTCCATCCCACAGCAGTCGGAAGCCTTGCTGTTTTTCAAGTGGAGATAATGTGTTGGGCACCAGATTAACTACAGGAATATCGGTTAAGGGTCTGGCTTGAAGGTTTTCGGTTTGGATCCGAATGCTTTTCCAATACGTTTTTTTTCCTTCACCGGCAGCATTATAAACGGCATGCACCTGAAGGGCTATCAATCCCTTCAGAGAAACATCATCAATTAAAAAAGCGGTGGGAACATCATTTACCCACGTGCGAATAGTGGTACCTATACACTCAATCCGATAGGTATTCCAATCGCCCCACTTGTAGGCTCGTTTAGCGCCAGGATTTAACTCCAAAGGATAAAGCCAACCTCTTCGGGCTTCATCATAAATACCCCCCGACCAGCTACGCTCTCTGCGGTGATCCACTTCCACCTGATATCCGACAACGCGACCATCTTCTGGTTTTTGCAAACCTCTGAACTGAATCCCCGAGTTTATGCCATCGTCAATCTTTATCTGAAGTTCCAAAATAAAATCTCCGTATTCTTTGTCGGCTGCTAAAAATGAATTTGGGGAATCTTTGACACTCGTTCCAACAATCATTCCATCAACCACCTCATACTTTGCTTTTCCATTTATTAGTTTCCAACCTGTAAGGTCCTTGCCGTTAAAAAGATTAATCCATTTTTCTTTGGCGGGAAATGATGCTGCCCCCGCAGGCCACACCAGCGCAGTAAATATTATAAAGAGTAACAATTTTCTCATGCTCAGAAAGGTATGAACTCAATCCATTTGGCAGACATAATTATAATTTCATTTCCCATCCGGGTTCGTATTCCCGACTCCAGAGGGCATTAGCATCCTTATCGTTTTTGATTCTTCCCTGCTCACCACAATAAATGGTATGTCCTGAGCGGAAGGCGATATTTCCTAATTGCGGCATCAAGGTTGATTTGTGTCCTTCGCTGATGGGCGCATTCAATTTTGTTTTCCCTCTAACGGCATCAACAAAATTAAGCAAGTGCATGCTATCGAGTTTTTCTCCCATGCCCATGGTATTGGTAGCATCTGCCTGTTGAAGGGTTGTCTTTACATCCTGAATCAATTTGCCGCCCAATTCATACACTTTATAATCATCCCCTCCGGGTATCACCATAGTACCTTTCTCTCCATAAAAAATTACACCCCGGCCGCTGCGCATTTCATCATAATCGTTGCAACTTCTTCCTTCCCAGGTAATGGCCGTGTTGTTGGCAAATTCGTATGTGATCGTTTGTGTATCGGGAGTTTCCCAATCATCCTTAAATGCAAAACGTCCGCCAGCAGAAACTACTTTGGTAGGATAGTCAACACCCAGGCCCCACCGCATAAGATCTAATTCATGAGTTCCATTATTTAGGGCCTCGCCTGTGCCCCAGTTCCAGAACCAATGCCAGTTATAATGAATCAGGTTGTCTCTATAGGGCTTACGGGGCGCGGGGCCCTGCCACAATTCATAATCCAAATGGGCCGGTACTGGAACTACCTTACCTACACCTATTGACTTGCGCGCATTCGCATACCAACCTTTGGCAAAATAGGTGCGTCCTATTATCCCATTTTGCAATGCCGCCACCGCTTCTATCATTCGCGGAAAAGACCTGCGCTGATTACCCATTTGCACAAGTTTGTTATATTTTGATGCGGCCGCAACCAGTATCTCTCCTTCGGCTGGATTATGCGAACAGGGTTTCTCTACATACACATGCTTGCCGGCCTTCAATGCCATAAGTGTGGCCGGTGCATGCCAATGATCGGGTGTGGCAACTATAATCGCATCCAGATCCTTTTCTTCCAGTAGCTTGCGCACATCTTTAAATCCTTTGGGCTTCTTACCTGTTTGCTTTTCAATCGCGCCAATCGTTTTGCTTACTACGTTGGCATCTACATCACAGATATAGCCAATCTCAACATCGGGTAACTGAGCGAGCATAGTAGCCAGATAATGGCCCCGGCTATTGGTGCCCACCACTCCGATTACCACTTTTTCGCTCTGAGAAATTGTTCTTCCAAACATGGATGGGGCAAGAAAAACACCTGCCCCTGCCAGTACGGATTGCTTAATAAAATTTCTACGGTTACGCATGGCGGTTCAAAAGATTATTGAACGATGAAATTGCCTACAATAATCGAATAATCATAGCTGACCTATGCGAATTGAAAGAAAAAAAAGTGTGTATGGTTTAATTCAAAGGATCACTCCCACTTTATTACTTTACCTGAAGTAAATTCGGTTCCCAATATTGCCTGATAATAATAGGAGCCTTCGGGTAAATTTTCCGTTCTAATCGTTCTTCGGTAGGTTCCGGCTTCCGAGTGACTTTCATGGTCTGTCAAAATCATCTGCCCAAGTAAGTTAAAAAGCTTAATTTCAACAGTACCTGCATCCTTTAAGGTATACTCAAACGAAATTTCCTTACGAAACGGATTGGGGAACGCCTCGACCCTCTTATTTTCATTTATTTCTTTTACTTCGGTGATAACAGAGGGCATGTTTAAGTCGAGCCAATCCATTCGATTCGTTACCCAGGACTTCAACCAGTTTACTTCATCCACGTAAGAGGACCCTACATAATAGTTTGGCCAAATATATTTGCCCAGTACGGGCCATGTTTGAAAATTTCGTTGTTGGGCGCTGCTCGCTTCTCCCGGTAAGACTGTATTCAATACATTGTATACCGAATCGATATAGGCGATGATTTTAGAAGTTGCAAATTCATTCGATCTGAGGGAAGCCCAGCGGGCTGCCAATTCGCTTCTATAATTACCATCCTGATAAAGTCTACTCCACCAAAAAGGAATAAGCCAAAAATCCTGCGGACAGATAGTATTAAAGTTTGTCACCCATCCTTCCGGATTTCCCTGCGTACAATAATTTGCGTTACCAAATCCCAGATTAAAATCCCAGACAGGTCCCATTCGTAATTTGCCCCCATCAGAATCTTTTTGTTTATGTAGATACGTGCTTAGTCTGTATCCATCCACATTTTTGCTAACCTCATTAACAATAAAGAAATCAACAAAAGAATTAACATCAATATAGCGTGAATACCCTTGAACAGGGTCGGTAAAATTTGTTCCCGCCAATGTTCCCTCAAAATTTGCAATAAATTGTTGAATATAAGACTTCTGCTGACTGGTGATATCTGAATTTTTTGGATAATCATATTGAAAAAAAATAGTCTGATTTCCATTGCGACCCGGAGGTGTATACGTAGATGTCCAGCCACCATTATCACTTCCCGTAGACTTATCAATTTTAATTATATATCCCCCAGTCAGATTATCACCCGTGTTTTCATCCGGATTAAGTTTATTAATATCAACCCGATTCTTATCACGTTTTATTTTTTCGATCAATACATAAACCCCCTGGTAGGTATCGTTGATAATTACTTCACAAAAACGGGTTCGCGGAGCGTACTCCCCTAACTCCCGACCTAATTTATAGGCCAATGCATCGCGCATCAAACTCTTATCATTATAAGGGGCAAAAAGTACCCAATCTTCTTCGGGAGGCATACCCAACAAGGAAGCGCTGACACCTTCCCCCAAGTCATCCCGCAATTCAATGCCAAATTGCTTTTTAGGAAATGATTGTGAGGACGACCCTCGGATTTCAATACCAATTTTCCCGCTATAATTATTGAAAGGATCCGTTGCGCTATTCGGATTCCCCGGGCCGTTATCAATAACACCCATCGTGGCCGCAATTTTTGGTTCATCCGAAATTGTCTGACCATTTGTATTGATTACAATGATGGGAAGATTGGATTTTAAGGACTGCGCGAAGCTAGTCTGAACGGCACACAGAAAGAGTAATGCTATAATAGTAATCCGGTCGGAGAATCTCATGGTGTAAAGATCGATAAAAGTCTTGGGTTAATTTTCATTATTTACTGAAATAGCTTCGCTCCAATTTGATTAGTTTTAAAGAAAAAGATAGTTCCATATCTTGCGTTAAAAATAGGTCTGATGAAATTTATCAACACTACGGTATTTGTACTTTGTTTCATTACCACCCGCGCACAAGATTATTCAGTCGACCGTAAAATGGGTGCCGAAGGAAAGGCTACAGTTGAAGCAACCATGGGCATCTACCAGGACGAATCGAAAACAGAAATCATTTCCAGCATTGGAAATCATCTGGTCAGCAATCTGGCAACCCACCCCTTTCCGTACGAATTTTTTATTGTTGATTCGGCCGTACCCAATGCATTTGCTTTGCCGGGTGGGTATGTCTTTTTTACCCGAGGCATTTTAATATTAGCCAACAGCGAAGATGAATTGGCCGGTGTAATGGGGCACGAAATTATTCACTCAAATAACAGACACTCCATCAAACAACAAAAGAAAAGTATTGTACCCGGAATTTTAATGGTGCCCGAAGTTTTAACAAGTTCCGTAGCGGGCGATGCTTCAAAAATATTTTCGCCCCTCAGTAAAGGAGGCAAAGCTTTAATGGCATCGCACAGTCGTAAAGATGAATATGAAGCCGATGCCTTAGGTGTGCAACTTGCCGCTAAAAGCGGATATCGGCCCGATGCGCTGGGGGATATTTTATCTACTCTAAATAAATCGATTGAAATTTTTACGGGCGAAAAAGAAAAGACAGGGTATCTGAACGATCACCCCTATACCCCCGACCGCGTATCGAGAATTAAAAATGAATCCACCCAATTGACTGCGGCCCAAGCGACAAAAATATTTAATGGAAAAGATGATTTCTTAAGAGCCATGGATGGCGTACTCGTAGGAGAAAATCCAGGGCAGGGAGTGTTTAAAGAAGATTGGTTTATTCATCCCGACTTAAGATTTAAAATAAAGGTGCCCTCCAAATGGTTGCATCAAAACAATCCCACCAGTATGATTGCTGTTGATACTACACAATCGGTCATGATGATGTTAGAGATTGAACCCAAGGCAAAGTCGGCTAAGGAAGGCGCCACGGCCTTTGCTGAAGCTTTTAAAAAGAAGACCGGAGTCTCTATTGATGTAAATTCGGATAAGATCAATGGACTAACCGCCAGCCAGGTCTCCTTTACACAAAGTCGGGATCGAACAAAGCAAACGATAAAAGCATTATGGATAGAATACGAAGAAGTTATTTACAGGATTGTGGGAAGCGCCAAGCCTGGATTTGAAGCCCAATTAATCTCAACTCTGGAAAGTTTTTCATCTTTACCTACAGATGAAAGAAAGGAAATAACAAAGCGAATAATTCGTGTGGCCGAAGCAAAAGAGGGTGAAACCATAAAAGAGATTTGTGATCGGTATCAAAATCTTTACCCTACCAAGTTAATCGCTGCCATCAATGGAATTTCAGAAGGTAAAATTTTTAAGCGAGGAGATTTATTAAAAGTAATCGTTGAAGTTCCTTACTAAATCCCGAAATGCCGGTCAATTTTATGCAAAACGTTGAGATCACCAACGCTGATGAAGCGAAAGAAGTAAAGAAAAAGAAGAAGGCGGAGAAAGAGGGAATGACTGTTGAAAAGTTACTCATTTCCTATGAGCGAACATTAATTGCCTGGATAAAGGCAGCGACTCATATCCTCATCTTTGGGTTTGCTCTCTACAAACTCCTCGATGCCAAACTTCAGGATTCGACACCACATCC